>CALCTE010000001.1 GCA_937893885.1 uncultured Clostridia bacterium
CCGCCAATAGCAAGACTGCTGACGAACGGTAAATTTTGATATTACGCTTTCGCAGATCGAACAAAAAGATGCGGAAACAGCTTCTGAAATGACAGGTGACTATGGTGAAACAGGGTCTAATCTTGCAAGCTCATTAGAACAAAGTGGTGAAGAATTCCAGGAAATATCAGATGAAGCGGTTGAAACAAATGAAGAACTTCAAGCAGAATTAGAACAACTTGCATCTTCTGTGGAGGGACAGTGGTAATGGAAGATAAATTGTACTATCTTTGCTTTTCTGTCAATAAACTTCCTGATTTAACCCTTACAAAATATAGCGTGTTTGATGGTTCAAGTGTAGATAACATAATGGATAAGCACGGTGTGTTTTTACGCCAATTACATAGATTGGGTTACACATCCGGCGTGTATTTTCATCTTCTGTACTACTATAATCCTGATCCCAGTATTCCTAAAGGTCACCATTTGTCAATTATTTTTTATGCAACATCCCAAGATAAAAATAAGCTTGACGGAATACGAGAGTTTTTAACCACATCAGTTTTAAGTACATATTATGAGTTTTTCTGCTATGAAATTGCACAGAATTTTTCTGTTGAGGAAGAACAGTTATCTGATGGTTCAACAATACCTGTTTTAAAACTAACCAATATATCCGGAAAAATTAAGAAGTACAGTTTAGGAAAAACAAAACTCGAAGAAATCGAGGAAGCACAAAAAGCTATCGATAACGGGGAAAGAACTCATATCGTTTGCGAGATTGCTTCTGATGCTGATGCTATGTTGAGCTTTAACAGAATGCCTGTAGATGATAATGGTAGAATTGTCCTCGAAAAGCATTTTACTTACGGAGCTTTTTTGACAAAAAAAGATTATTCAATACCTGCACAGAACCGTTTGAACACAGATGATGCGGGAGAAGTACTCCTTTATTCAATAATGGATTGGGAGCCTTGTGAAAATGGTCGTCTATATAATATTTTAAAACTTATGGAGGGCTATGACAAAAGTGCCGTACTTCGAATTGATATTTTTCCGGTAGAGCATACTCATGCTATTAGACAACGTCTTCCTTATGCTGAAACTCGCAGAAGAATTTCGGATAGAGTTCAAGGAAAAGATGATAATAGTGAGAGCATTGTTAAATCCTGGGACAACTATCTCAATAATTTAATGAAGTTCCCGCAATTTTTAGCCAATGTTGTTGCATTCGCTGATTCTAAAGACATAGCGGTAATGCTTGCTGATAGCGTTGCAGCCGAGGCGGTAGAATCAGGCACATATCTTATTGAAACAATAGAATCTGATAGCGGTTTTTCAATGTATGAAAGTGATGCTAAAATATTGCACAAAGACAAAGAGGACGGTAACTATGTAGCTCCATTTCTCTCACTGTATACACTTGAAGAAATTCGTCCTATGTTTTCTTTCCCAATACTTTATCCCGGTGAAACTATCGAATGTCAAAAAGAAACAGACCCCACACCTTTCCCTAAAGAAGTAACTATCGACAAAGATACAGGAGAAAAGCATGAAGTAATATCCCTTGGAACCAGTAGTACTGGATACGATGTTACATTCCCTGTAAAATTATTTAAAAAACATGCCTTTATTGCCGGCGTTCCGGGTGCAGGTAAAACTAATACCATGTTATACCTTGTAACAACTCTTTGGAAATACACCGAGCAAAAAATACCTTTTTTGGTTTTAGAACCTGCAAAACAAGAATATCGTGCTTTGGCTATGATTGACGGTATGGAGGAGCTGTGTGTATTCTCGCCTGGTGCTGATACCAGATTCCCATTGCACATTAATCCATTTCAATTTCCTGTTGGTTTAACCCTGGCAGAACATATTGCAAACTTAAATGCGGTTTTTGCCGGAGCCTTTGAATTGATTCCGCCATCTCCATTTTTGATTGATAGCTGTATTGAAAAAGTATATCTTGACAAGGGTTGGAACATCAATGAGAGAAATACAGGAACAAAAGAATATCCAACAATGCAGGAACTGTATGATTCTCTAAAAGTAGCAGTTGAAGAATCAGGATATGAAGGTGAATCTAAAGCTAATATACGTTCAGTAATGGAGGTGCGTATAGGAAGTCTTTTAAGAAGAGAAATAGGCAATGTTTACAACGTCAGAAAATCAAGCATGAATCCGGAAGATTGGCTGGAACGCCCCGTTATTATAGAGCTCGAATCTCTTGGAGAAGGTCCTGCTAATTTTATGTCTCTTCTTATTTCAACCCTCATTCGTGAAGTTCTTAAAATAAGAAAAACAAGCGATTTACCAACAAAGAACCAGAGTGAGCATAAGAGAGAAATTGAACACATTATCTTTTATGAGGAAGCCCACAACCTTATAGGACCGACTACTGATGACCCTGTTGGCGGTTCTGTAGACCCAAAAATTTCAGCTACAAAATACCTTGTAAAAATGCTTGCAGAGGTTCGTGCTTTGGGTGAAGGCATAGTAATAGCTGACCAGTTGCCGACTGCAATGGCACCCGAAGTGCTGAAAAATACAGGTCTTAAATTGGGACATAGAATCACTGCCCAAGATGACAGGAATTTGCTCGGCAGCACCATGTCCGCTTCGGCAGAACAGCTTGAAGAACAAGGAACTTTTGGAACAGGTCAGGCCTTAATATTCTATGAAAACCTTTTGAAACCATTCAAAATGCGTGTATGCGAATGGGAGAAAGGACTTTCTCAGAAAAAGTACGATTCTCCTACGAACATGCAATTGTTTGAAAGACTTAAGACAAACAAAACTTATGATACTTTGCTACAACGAAGTGCAGCTATTATGCAAGAAAAAATGCGAGTTGAATTTGATGTTCTTCGTAAACAAGCCGAAACGCTTAAGGATGATATATCCAATAGCTATGCTAAAGTTTTGTCTGTTTCAAAAAACTTGGCTACGCTTGAAAACAAGCTCAAAAATCTTACTGTCAGCGAAGATGCGTCTGAAACAAAAAAACATATTGCCGAAACCAAACTTGAATATGAAAAAAGCAATAGTGTTTTTAATGGCAAAATCATGCGCAACTTAAAAAAGCTTTGTTGGGGATATGTAAACCAGTATTATGCATATATGACTCTGTCTAAGAATTACCACATATATTCAGATGATATGTATATGTGTACCATTTGCAATTTTTTGTCTTTGTTTGAAATAATGAAATCATTACATGAAGTACCAAATTTGAATTCGATATTGCTTGATGAGACAAAAAATGTAACAAATGATATTCAAAACTACATAGATTTGCATAATACCAACGAAAAAGCCTCATTGAAGGACCACCCGTTATATTTGGAAGCAATATATGGAAGCTGTAATTATCTAACCAACCTTATAGATGCACAAAAGGAAAAGCATTTGGAAATTGCTCAAAAACTCGTGAAGCAAACCCAAATAAGCGATTTAAAAATCTCAGATTTCTGCAAAGAATTTACAGATAGTTTTTTGAGTTTCGATCAAATTGCCGAGCGTTTTTACTCTGTAACAACAACTCTTGAGGAAAAAGCACAAAATGAATTGGAAAACATAGATTCCGATTCAGATAGGTCTCGCTGGGAAGAATATCATCAAAAGGTTGTAGAATACAAAAACAGAAAAATTGCTATCCATAAAGCGCTTGCAGCTTATGCAGTAAATATTTTCAGAAAATTATCAAATTTAACTGGCATTAACCGCACTATTCTTTTGAAAGAAACGGAAGAATTACGTGTAACATTAGCAAGCTTTGTGAACTATCGTAATTATACTGATCAAACGATTTTGTCTTCTTGGAATGGCTATGCAGAATTGTGCAAAGGGGCAAGTGCGATTGCTCTTATTGAAATGAGTGAGCGTTTTGACAATGCACATAAAAGGAGAATCGATACAATTTCAAAACTAATTACATTAAACAACGAACAAGAAAAAAATGCATTACTTTTGGATTTGTCTAAATTGTATAATGCACTCTTTATTAGGTATTCTGGAGTTGAAACAGATACCTTTGAATTTAAATATGTTCTTGTGAATCACTACACTATGTATTTAGAAGAGTTTTTGAAATTAGGAAGTATAGTTAATAAAACGATTTTCAATGTAGACATTAGATGTAAAACTTGGTATAAATGTTTACCTTTAATTACATCTTTAGGCTATGACAGCAGAGTTTCTGAAAAGAAAAAAATCGAATGGAATAAACTTAGCACTAATATGACCCAAATCATAAAAGATTTTGCCAACAAATAAAGGAGTAATTATGGCTGTACGGTCACGTGAGTATGTGGGAATTGCAGAAGGTATTAAAAGCCACGAAATTTCCACAAAACGAAGAATAGAAAACCTTAACAATACAATAAACGAACTGTCCAGCTATAAAAACTCTTTGGAATGGGAAATCAGTTCGCTTGAAGCACGGATTGATGCCGCCGAATCAAGAACCGATGAAGAAGGCAACCCTGACCCCGATTATGGATTGATATCACAACTTGAATCTCAAAAAAGGCAGGTTGAAAGCGATCTCAAAAAGACCGAGGATGATTTAGATAAGGCACATGGAGAACTTAGAGAAGCGACAGATGAATTTGAACAGGTAATGGAAGAAAAAGAAAGAACCTTGTTTGAAATTCAGGAGCGAGCAAGAAATACTTCTGCCAATATATCAAAGGCAGGTAGTATGGTTGGTGCCTATTCAGGTGTAGGAACTAATCTCCAAAGTGCATTTCAAGCAAGCTTTGACTCGCTTTCACAAGCTGCTAATATCCTTGACGGTTCAGTTGGAGGTGTCGGTGGAGGATATGGAGGCAGAGGAAGCGCTTCGGGCGGTAGAAGCAATGGCGGAAGTGGTTCATCGGCATATAACGATACTTCAACAAGCCCCCTTAGTGCTTTTATACAAAATTCAAACGGAGATGGCTCTTATGTGCCATCTCCAAGCGACTTTCATTCAGAACAATCAGGCAGACTCACCCCTGCAACATCTAATAATTTCAATTATGGCAATGGTAATTTTGGAAGTGCAAAGGCTGTAAATTATTCTTCCTCGCAAAGCGAAAATTCTTATGCAAATTCTTCATTTTTATCTGTAAGTACAGAAAATGTGGAGTCGAGCAATAAAAAATATCAAAGCGAGCAGGCAACAGCAAATGTAGAAAAGCAACTAGGAATATATAACGAATCAGCAAAATCAGAGTTCCAAAATAATTTATTCGAATTGTACCAAAAATCTAATATTTATGCAAAAAAGATCTTTTATAAAACCTCAACTTCAGTTGTTGAGCGATTAAGAAATCTAGGATTTGAAAATATAAATTTAAGAGGAATTCCAACAAAAACACAAGAATTAATAGCTGAATCGTTCGAGGAGCTGACCGTTGTTTTTCCTTTTTTAAGAAACACCCCTATCTCGATTTCGGTGCGCGAAGATATGTCAGAAGACGCACCGGCATCAACGGGTTTTGATAAAAACATGAATAAAGTGTATATTAATATAAATCCTTCATGGTTTGCAAATAATAGCGCAAAAGAAGAGATTAAGAACTTGACTGTTAACAAAAAATGGGCTGGCTATGGTGAAAAAAGCATATTTATTCATGAAATAGGACATGTAATTCACTTATTATTAGATGCTAAACGTTTAGGTATAGAAGTTGGAAAAGATATTCGTGCAGAAGATGAATTAAATGATAAATTATTAAAAGATTTGCAATACTTGTGGGAACATAATATTACAACCAATTCTATTAGAGATAAAACTTTGTATTCTATGAAACTTTCTGATTTACCTGAAGATGCAATAGAAAAGTTAGTCAGTTATTATGCTGACAAGGATGGCTCAGAATGTTTTTCGGAGTGTCTCGCAGATGTGTTTACATCGTCAACACCTAATCAATTTAGTATAAATCTAGTAAACGAGTTCAATAAGCAATATAAGGAAGCATCAAAGATGGCAAAGGATCCATTGCCACAAACTGCAAGTATCAATTCGGTTCAACATACAAATGTAAAATTTGAAGATCTGTCAAAACTCGTAAATGATTCCGTTCCCCTTACGGCGAGCAGTAATTCTAATCAATATACAAATTTAAAAATTGGAGAACTATCAAAACTTGTAAAGGAAGTACCAACTGAAGTCCAACGTCCTCAAAGAACATCCGAATCTAATGATAACGAGCAAGGTCCAATTGTTAGAGAAATCGGATATGAATGATAAATACATATTGAAAGGATAATAAAAATGAATTACAAAGAGTGTTTATTATCAATAAAAAAAGATCACGGAAAAGGAATACTGCTAAACAAGCAACAGTTTTCACAAGTGCTGTTTGAAACAATATCAATGTGTGAAAATGAAAATCAACTAATCAAAGGTGCAGTTGACATTGGCATTGGTGAAAAAATTTATGATCTATTTGGATTGACAGCTATCGAGCAGGTTGATGAATTAAAATTAATAAGGGAAATAATAAAAAAAGAGTTAAATTACAATGATTCTGATAGTTTGTTTGTAATTCAATCGCTATGCATAATGTGTGATATTGATTGTACGGAATTTTTATCATTGCAAGATGAGGAAATAAAATCAAAAGTAAATAATTTACTTGTTCGCTCTTTGGAACAGAATGAAATATTCATTGATAAAACTGAAGATATTAATGAATCTATAATTCAAAATACAACAGATTGCAAAATTGGAGATGCTTCTGAACCAATAGAATCAAATGATGAAGAAAATGCTGGTACAGAAATTGAAGACAGCATAGTGCGAGTTGGGACTATAAATGAAACAAATAATGATGCGAATGAATGTGTTCCTGAAACCCCAAAGGAGATTGCTGAGCAGTTGGTGTCTGAAGGTCATCAAGTACTGGAAGCAATCAAACTTCTTAGAGAGAAAACAGGTTTAGGTCTTGCGGAAGCTAAAAATTATGTTGAAGCAGCAATAAAAAACAATCCCAATTATACAACTACTCAAAAAAATGGAGGTTGTTATGTTGCAACTTGTGTATATGGTTCATATGATTGTTCTCAAGTGTGGACTCTACGCAGATTCCGTGATTACACTCTTGCAAAAACATGGTATGGCAGAGCCTTTGTAAAAACTTATTATTTAATTAGTCCACAAATTGTAAAGTTATTTGGCGATAATAAGCTTTTTAAATCTCTTTGCAAACACATTCTTGATAAAATGGTGTCAAACCTGAAAATTAAAGGTTTTTCAGATGATAAATATAATGATATAGAATGGTAAAACTGTGTTGTAAGTAGAAAGGGTAATTACTATGAAAGACAAAAGTGATGTCCTCAAGACGATACTTTATGTTGTATTAGGAATAATAGCTATTCTTATTGCTTTTTGGGTTATAAAAGGTATTTACTCAATAATAATATGGTTTTCAGAACATATTTTCATTACAATTCTACTTTCCCCACTTCTTGTTGGAGGGGCTATAGGTTTAATTAGTGGATTGTGTTCTATCGGTGATACTAGTTCTTATAATGACTATATTTCTACAGAAACTTCTGCTAAATACGATAATCAAGATATATTCGGTGTTTCACACGGAAGTTCTACAATTAGCGGAAACCAAGTTACGCATAATGACTTTTGGGGAGTTTGGGATGGTAGTTCTGAAATCAATGGTAACGAGATTCAACATAAGACTTGGTACGGAGAATATAATGGTGTCTCAAAAATCAAAGGAAATAAAATTGAACACTATGGGGATATAGACGAAGGCTATATTTATAAAGGTCATTCCGAAATTAAAGATAATGGCGACATAGATCATTACGATTTTTGGGGTGTTTATACAGGAACATCAAAAAAGAAATAGAAGGTAAAAGGTTATTAGATTTGTTCTATAGATAGAAAGAACTTCAATATGCCAGTTTATTATGAATATATCTGCATTCAAGAGAAAATCGTACACGCTGATAACCAGAATACCATAATCAGTGTACCAAGGAGCAGGACTGTCTTTGAGCACAATGATCTTCTTAAAATTGTCATCAATGCATAGCAAGGAATTTGCTTCTGTTGCAATTTTGTTTCGTTCGGAACATCAAAAGCGGATTGTACATAGTAGCGTTTGCTGCCCTTGTTGCACACAAAATCCACTCTCAACTGCTTGCGAGTAGATTTACCGGAATCATCAGCATTCCGCACACTCACTAGTCCCACATCCACATTAAACTCTCTTCCAATCAGTTCGCTATAGATAATGTTCTTTTTCTTCAATCTGCCGAAAATTAATCCTGGCATTACGCAATCCTACATCGCTGAAATAGTATTTACGCGGAGTGTCGATATACTTACTGCCTTTGATGTCATAGCAGGTCGATTTGCTAACGATAAAGGTGTCCACAGATAATCCAGATAACTCATCATGGTATTGACATCATATTTACTTCGTTTTCTAAAATTTTTCTAACAAATATCTCAAAAACGAGAAAATTTCAAAAAGCGGCTTGTTTACTGCCTTTTCTGCATTTTTTACTTAAAGCCCGCATAAATACAGGTTTTTCAAAGCTCTCAATCGTCCTGAAAAGAACTCTTTGGAACACGAGTTTATATAATTCAGGTTCTAATGGTCGAAAGGCTGTGCAAGTTCAAATCTTGTTACCCGCACCAAAAATCCAAGTCTTCGGACTTGGATTTTCTCTTTTCCTCTTGCATATATTGTGTTTTTCGCATTTTTTGACAATATTTTCCCACTATATTTAGCAAATTTTGACAAATTGTTGCATTTTACTTTAATTTGTGATAAAATATTTGGGTATTGTTTTCAAAGGAGGAAGTTTTTATGAAACGGTTTACGGGTTTCATACTCGCTTTTTTAATGGTTTTTGGCTCGTTTACAGTTTTCGCAAACGACAAAACTCCCGAAGAAATAGCAGAAGAGAGAGCGCTTGAAAAGATATATGAGCTGGCGTCGGTGCTTGACGGAAAATATTTTACAACAACGCAAAAGACGTGCGGGAACAGCTCGTGCTCTCGTTGTAAGAATCTGAACGTAACGAGCTGTGACTGGTTTGTTGACACCTTTGGTTATTCCGTTGCAAAAAAACAGATGCCCCGTCAGTATTTCTCTACCTATTCCGTAATACCCCCCGAGGGTTGGAGCTGTTTCGGATTCAGTGTATTTGCCCAATGGTATATTTTTTCTCCGTCCAACAGTGGCTCGATAGGAAGCGACGTATCCCTTGCAGCGTCCTACGCGTCAAACAGCAAAATAAAATTCAACCTTGAGACGCTTTCGGTCTATGCGCGTCCGGGTGATGCTATACGTATCGTCCGCTCCGGAGATAAAGGACACTCCGTTATATTTGTCTCTTGTGATGAAGAGGGCGTTACGGTGCTCGACAGCAACTACCTTGGAAAAAATCTTGTTGCGTTACATAAGATACCGTATACCGCAAACTACTACGGGCGCAGTATATCGTCCTACGGCATAAGCATTACCAGAGCAAACAACTACGATACGGTGACTACAGGCACAAGCTGTGCGGCAATTTCTGAAGAGTCGGGGGTCGATTTTTTTGAAATAGGCTGTCCCATCGTGCACCTTAGGGGACGAAGCTTTTCTTTAAACGGAAGGATATGTTCGGGAAAGCTTATTGAATCGCTAAGCGTAAGAATACTTGATGCCAAAACGGAAAAGGCAGTATTTGAATATACGATATCTCCCGCAAGAAGAAACTTCAGCCTCGCGGGCTCCGAGCTTGATCTTAACACGAAGTTCGGTTCGCTTAAAAACGGAGTTTACTTCTTGGAGTATACCGCAACTGACGTTGCAAATTACACCGAGAGCTACCGCTCGGATTGCTTCTCCGTTTGCGACGAGGCGCATTACTGTTATTTCGTCAACGGCGAATATTTAAACGGCAAGCTCACTTACACCTGCACTCTTTGCGGAAGATTTGAGATATATGAAATTACGCCGCCAAGTGTCGAAGAATCGCCCAAAGAAGATTCTTCGTCCGCAATTCCGCCCATGTTTTCGCCCGATGGCAGTTCAAAGCCGCCGATAAGCGTTGATTCAACCGGAGACTTAAACGGAAACGGAAAGACCGATGCAGACGACGCGATATATTTGCTTTACGCTTGCTTTTTCGGCGGTGAAAACTATCCCGTAGATATCGACTGCGATTTTGACGTGAACGACGTAACTGACGCAAACGATGCAATATACTTGCTTTACCACGTATTTTTCGGAAGTGACACTTATCCGATAAGTGAATAGTTGTTTGGTAAAGTTAGAAACAATAATGAAAAGAACGATGTCAAGTCATATGACCGGCATCGTTCTTTTTTGCTCAGATCTCTTGAAATTGAGGACCGTGTTTTGTTAGTAACAGAGATGAATACAACTGTTTTGTAAATTTCTATTTACCATTTCTGAAAATCTATTGAAAATGGTAAGAAATTATGGTATAATATTGTACGTGAGGTGATATGCCATGAAACTTATTACTCGAAATCAATATTTAGAAAAACTCATCAATGTAATCGGTACTCCGGATATTAAGGTAATCACGGGAGTTCGCCGCAGCGGAAAATCCAAGCTGCTCGAAGCGTTCAAAAATCATATCGAACAGAATGTACCCGACCACAATATCATTGGGATCAATTTCAACTTGCCGGAGTTCGACCATTTGCTTGAGTACAGACCTTTGTATGACTACATCAATTCGCAGTATGTGGCAGGCAAAGAGAATTTTGTTTTGATTGATGAAGTCCAGATGTGTACCGACTTTGAAAAGGCAATCAACGGTCTGCACGCATCCGAAAAGTTTGATATTTATATTACCGGCTCAAACGCTTTCCTTTTGAGTTCCGACCTTGCTACGCTGTTTACAGGAAGAACATTTGAAATCAAGGTGTTTCCGTTCTCGTTCAGCGAATATTTGCAGTATTTTGGTTACAGCGACAAGTATACTGCCGTTGATAAGTATATGATTGAGGGCGGCATGGCCGGCTCCTATCTCTATAAAGATCAAGAAGCCAAATATGATTATATTGCCGATGTTTTCAATACGTTGATTGTCCGGGATATTCGCAAGAAATATAAAATCCGCAATATGCAGCTGATGGACAGACTTGTGGATTTCCTTATGGACAATATCTCCAATCTGACCTCGGCACGAAATATCACAAATACTTTCAGCGGCTTAATGGAAAAAGTCAACCACGTTACCATCAGCTCGTATATTCAGTATTTGTGCAATGCCTTTGCCTTTTATAAAGTCCGCAGATATGACATTAAAGGCAAAAAGTATCTTTCAAGCAACGACAAGTATTATCTGAGCGACCATACTTTCCGATATGCCAAGCTCGGCACGAAAAACATGGACTATGGCAGAATCCTTGAAAATGTGGTTGCAATTGAACTGCTCCGCAGAGGGTACGAGGTCTATGTCGGTGTGCTTTACAAGAAAGAGATTGACTTTGTTGCCATAAAGCGCAACGAAAAGATTTATATACAGGTATCAGACAACATCAGCGATGAAAAGACTTTTGAACGTGAGGTTTCACCGTTGCTTCAAATTAAGGATGCTTATCCCAAAATGGTCATTGCCCGTACTCGACACGATGAGTATCAGTACGAGGGTGTAAGGATTGTTGATATTGCGGATTGGTTGTTGATGTGATTTACAAAAACGTAAAAGCATTAAAAACGGCAAATAGAAAGATGCAAGAAAAGGATGATTGATATGGATTATTTAGAAATTGATGGCGAGGTTATTCGCTATAACATCAATCCCGAATTGATGTGTTGCAAATATGATAAATATGGAGAGCTTATTAAGGCACAAAGAATGATTTTGTTCTTTAATAGTTCTGGAGATGCGATTGGCTCGGGACCTTATTACGATGATATTGATAAAGTAACGTGTATATCGAAGCAAATCGTAATAGAAGTTTATCGAAAGTATGTCAAGAAAGAGAGGAATATCTAATGGCACTTATAAAATGTCCAGAATGTGGGCGCGAAGTATCAGATAAAGCAGCAGTGTGTATCCATTGTGGTTTTCCTTTGGGGCAACAATTAAACACAAAACACTTATCCAATGATACACTCAAGAAAATCGTAATATCTAACCATGAAGGATTGGCCATTCTATATCATGCAACGGTGTCTATTGTGCGAAATGTAAAAGGCATTAGTGAAAAAGAAGCAAAATCATTTGTTGAAAATGGTTCACCAATAACTATAAATAATCTTGATTATGAAACAGCTTGCGTAATTAACGAAAAACTAACCGAAGCTTTTAGCAATATTCCAGATACTTATGGTATAGAAACCAAAATTGTTGATGCAGATGAAATTGCAATTTTTGCTGACACACGTAAGCCTAAAATACCGTGTTGTCCTAAATGTGGGTCGACTTCTATTGCTACAGTAAACAGAGGATACTCTGTTGTTTGGGGATTCTTAGGAAGTGGTACACCTATGAACGTTTGCCAAGCTTGTGGACATAAATTTAAGCCAGGAACATAACCGCCAAAAATTAAAATCAGCACCATCGGTGCGTAGCCAATTTCTCTGAAATTGTTAAAGGATTTGGGCCTTTTCCCAACAAGTACGCACGAGTGGGTACTGCCGCGCCCCGCTTGCTACAGACGATTGCGTCTTGGCGGCAAAAGTGAATATAAAACCGCGACACTTACCCGATAAGTGAATAACAAACAAAGACCGACCTTGATTTCAAGGTCGGTCTTTGTTTATCTTATTTATCGCCTCGTATATCTCGTCTTTTGTAAACATCATATCAAGTGCGCGCATAAGCGCGTTTGACGACATATTAAGAGGGAGCTCAAGGTGCGAGCAAAGTTCGTCGCGAAAGCGCGAAGAGTCCTTTCTGCCAAAAAGACCAAGCTCGTACATCTCGCTTTTTGTTATTTTGGAGGGCTTTTTTTCTTCGTCGCTTGCAAATGGCAAAAAGAGCCTTTCCAATATTTCGTTTTCGATGCCCTCGACACCGAGATAGCCGTCTTTTGAAAATTCTTCTTTTCTTGCCTCTTTCCCTTTATGCTGGGGAATATAGAGATGTATTACGTTTTCCGTTGGCAAAAAGCCCGTTATGTGTCCGCGAATCTTAAATCCTGCCCTGTCGCTGTCGGTCAAAAGAATTATACCGTTTTTCTTTGCAAGCTTAATAAGAAGCTTTCGTTTTTCTTTATCCTTATATATATCGAAGCCGCCGGTGGTTATTATTTGCGCGTCAATTATGTTTGCAAGCCTTGCTTTATCGTATTTGCCTTCTACGATGACCGTTTGTTTTATGTGAAGCATACAGTCACCCCAAAGAAGCTATAAGAAGCTCGACTTGCGTGTAGCTGTCGGTATTTAAGGATTTCGACTTGGCGTCAGCTTCTGAGAATAGTGTAAGCGCCCTTTTCAGATATCTTTCGTCACATCGTGAAAGGCTCGTATATAAAAGCTTTGCGCGGTATTCGTTGATACCGAAAAGCTTTGCTGCAGAGGCGTAAGGCATACCGCCGTCCTTTGCAAGCTTCATTTTATATAAGGTGGAAAAGTTTGAAACAAGTGAGCCGAGTATCATTTGCGGCGGCGTGTTTTGACGCTTCATTTTGGCGTATATTGAGAGGGCGTCGGATATGCGCCTGTCGCTTATGGCGTTAGTGAGGTCAAACGCGCCAACCTCTATGTTTTCGCTTACCACCTTGTCGAGATCTTCCAAAAGTATCTCGTTTCGTCCTTTTGCGTTTGCGTAAGAAGCGAGTTTTGTGACCTCTCCAACGAGTAAAAACATCGAATACGAGCATTTTCTCGCCAAAGCTGCGGTGGTTTCGGCGGACGCACTCACGTTAAGTGCCGCCATTCTGTGAGCCAGCCAGTTGTGTATTTCCGAGGG
The DNA here is from genome assembly GCA_937893885.1 of uncultured Clostridia bacterium. Taxonomy (GTDB): domain Bacteria; phylum Bacillota; class Clostridia; order Oscillospirales; family CAG-272; genus CALCTE01. Next base: position 13,888 of record CALCTE010000001.1, read on the forward strand.
GGACGCCTTTTGGCAGTTTACCAAAACGGGAGGATATTTTTCTTTTACCAAGAGCTTATATAAGGCGGAGGACGTTATTTCTTTTTCCGTTTTGTCCTTTGAATTTAGGTGAAAAACCACGGCGGTATCTCCGCCCGTAAACGAGAGAAGTTTTGCGTATTCCTCCAAGTCCTTGGGCTTTGATGAAAAGAGCTCTCCGCCGTCTATTTCGATGAGCTTAAGCGAGCTCATCATAGGGGGAGTTTCGACGGATTGGCGAAGATCGTCAAGGTTTAATTTGCTCGGCGAGAATCTTACGAGATTAAACTCCGCAAAACCGCTTTCCGAAGCGGCTTTTCGAAATTTAGACACGACGTCCGCTTTTGTATAGTCCTCTTCTCCGAAGAGGATAAAGACGCCGCCGAGCTCGTCGCCCGACTTTATTTTTTTATTTATATCTCTGTAAGACAGAGTCGCCAATCTTTTTCACTCCTAACGTGAAAAGAGCTTTTTTATGCTCTCCCACAGCTTAAATTTTATAACGTATCTTTCTTCTTCAAATTCGTCTATTCCGTAATCTTTTAAAACGTCTTCCGTACAGGAATCGGCAAGGCATATCGGCGGAAACAAAACACACCAAAAATTATCGCCGCTTCCGCTTCCGAGTTCAAGCCTTACCGCCGTGTAGATACCCTCGGGGAAGCTTACGCCGCCGTAAGATTTTTCGGGAAAGTGCTCTTTTACAAGATACGCCTTCGACGTATACTTGAAGCCGTTTTCAAGCAGAATTCGGTCTGCTATCGCTTCCATCGCGCCGAAGTTTTCTTCGAGCTTCGATGCAGCTTCTTTGGAATCGGTACAGCCTTCCGTTACGGTTCTTGCAAATTCCACGATCTCGTCGCGTACGAGGAGCTTTACGTTTTGGTCGTCGTGCTCGTTTGAGTTTGCCCTTATGTGAAAGCGCACGACGCTTTCATATTCCGGGGGTGATGCCTCTGTGTGAAGCGGCTTAAAGCAAGCAGAGCAAAGTATGCAAATACAAAAGATAAGTACGGTTTTTTTCATTGGCAATTATCTCCTTTCGCAAGGAATTATTGCCAAAAGTTTTCGTTTTAATCAAATATCAGCTTATAAAGCTCGTGTGTGTTTAGAGCAAGATAGTCCGCGCCCGCCTTTTCAAGTGACTCGCGTGTGCCGTAGCCATATAAAACGCCCACGCTCGTTATGGAAAACTCCTTTGCGCCGAGCACATCGTACTCGGTGTCGCCTATCATAACGCACTCTTCTTTGGGAAGATGAAGCGTATCGAAAATATGTCCGATTATCTCGGGCTTCCTTGCGCGAACGCCGTCCATTACCGCGCCCGCGATAAAGTGAAAATACTCCTGTATTCCGAAGCGTTCAAGTATCTGCAGAGAAAACTTTTCGGGCTTCGAGGTGCAGAGAATTATCTTTTTGCCCGCTTTATACATTTTCTCAAGGAGTTCTTTGATGCCGTCGTACAGTCTGTTTTCGAATATGCCCTTTTCGGCAAAATATTGTCTGTACGTCGCAACCGCTTCGCTTGCGGTCTTTTCGTCCATACCGTATTGGCTCATAAAAACGTCCTTTAAGGGTGGGCCGATAAATTTACGTAAGGTTTCCTTGGGAGGTATCGGATAGCCCATAACGCCCAGCGCGTATCTTGCGGAATTGAGTATTCCTTCACCGCTTTCCGTTAAAGTGCCGTCAAGGTCGAAAAAATAGTATTTTTTATCCAATATCATATACCTCTGCCCATTTTGACAAGGCTTGGAGCCTTTCTTTCGCTTTTTCTGCTTCATCAAGGCTTTCGTAAAGAGCGAAAACGCCGCCGCCCGAACCCGAAAGCATAGCGACTTTCGCATCGGAAAGCTCTTTCTTTACGGCTTTAAGGTCTGCGCCGAGACAGGTGAATACTTCTTCGAAATCGTTATGAAATTCCGCTTTTGCGCAAGTGTCTGAGCTTTTATTAAGCTTATCAAACGCCCCGTACATTTCTTTTGACGTAAAGCTCTTATCGCAAAGCGTGCAGAGAAGGAAAAGCCCTTCGATACTTGACGGCTTTTTCGTCATAATTTCGCCTATACCTTCGCAAAGTGCGCAGTAAGGGGTGTACGTTTTAAGCGATTTATCCGTCGCCGCAAACAAAAACGGCATATCCGCAGAAAGCTCTGCGGCAAGAGATAAAAGGTCGCTCTTTCTTAAAGCGCCGAGTGCTTTGTTAAGACCGAGTAACACTGCCGCCCCGTCTGTGGAGCTTCCTCCAAATCCGCTTGCAAGGGGTATGTTCTTTTCTATATGTATTTTCACGCCGCCTCGGTAGCCTATTTCCTCGAAATAGCGCTTTGCGGCTTTGTATGCAATATTACGCTCGTCAGTCGGAATGGCGGGGTTTGTACACTCGACGGAAATTCCGCGCTCGCAAAGCTCAATACTCACGGTGTCGCACAGCGGAATGCTGTGCATTACGGAGGATATCTCGTGATAGCCGTCGGTGCGCTTTTGCTTTATGTACAGGTTTAAATTTATCTTTCCGTAGGCGTTTATAACGTATTTCATACTACCTCATAGTTTGACGATAAACGGTTTTTTGATATCAATGGCGTGCTCTCGGCAAAGCTCGTGGCAACAGAAGCAATGTATACAGCCCTCGTGATTTATACGCACCTTGCCTCTTTTGATGAATATAAGCTTCTGCGGGCAATTTCGCACGCAGTCGCCGCAAACTTTGCAACGGTTCTTTATTATCTTGGGCTTGGGCTCAAGATAGCGCTTTAACCTGCCGCCGAAGATAGTCGATACGGTCTGAAATTTCGTGTCGACGGTGTCGGGAAGCCGAAGCTCTCTTGCGAGGGAGTTGATACTTTCACCGACGGTTTCTATGCTGTCGAGTGAAGGCTCTATTATATCCTTTGCCGCTTCAAGAGTCGGTATTTTTTCGAACGGTATTTTAGCAAGAGAAGCTGCCGCTATATCAAGTGCGTAGGGGGAGAGGGAGGAAAGGATTGCTCCCACTTTAACCTTTTCGCCTGCCGTGGGGCCGTTACCCTCCATCGCATCTACAGCGTCCATAATACACAGCCCGCAAGGTATGGTGCGGTTAAGCTCCACCAACATTTTACAAAAGTCCGTGATTTCGGGGAAGCGTGAATGAAGCTCGACCTTGCAAAGTCCCGGTATTATGCCGAACATATTTTTGACAGCGCCCGACATAGTCGCTATCGTGTGCGTCTTTAATTTGCAAACGTTCACGATAAGGTCGGCTTGCAGGGCGGGATTTATCACGTTAAAGCTTCTGCAAAGCCTGTTTTCGTCGCGCGACACCACGGTGTCGCCGAAATCCGTATGAAGACGCGCTCCCGAATTCTTCGCGGCGTCCGCAATGCCGCACGCCTTATAGGTCATATTCATAACGGCTTGGTTGTAAAGCCCACCGGAGCTTTCTCCTATGACTACATAAGCCCCCGCTTCGACAAATATTTCGCATACCGCTTCAACTAAAACGGGATTTGTCGTCGCCGCCGCATCGGGCGACTTTCGCATAACGAGATTCGGCTTAACAAGTACTCTTTTTCCGTTTGATAAAAGAGCGTCCATACCGCCGAGAGCCTCGATATGCTCCCGCACGGTACGTTTTATTTCATCTTTATCATATTGCAAGCATTTTGCAATACAAACTAATTGCTTATTTGAGCTTTTCAACGAATTCCCTCATTCTTTTAAGTGCTTCGGTAATGTGTTCGACGGAGTACGCGTAGGATATTCTCGCATATCCTTCTCCGCAGTCGCCAAACGCTGTGCCGGGCACTATTGCAACGTGCGCTTCGTTTAAAAGGCGCGTTGCAAATTCCTCGCTTGAAAGTCCGAATACGCCGACGTTGGGGAATACGTAGAAAGCGCCCTCTGGCTCAAAGCAGGGGATACCCATATCACGAAGTCCCTTTACGAGAAGCTTTCTTCTGTCATTATAGCTTGCCACCATCATTTCGACGTCGGCATCGCCGTTTTTGAGCGCTTCTATAGCTGCGAGCTGACTTGTGGTGGGAGCGCACATAATGGCGTATTGGTGTATTTTGAACATTTGATTTGTAATCTCTTTTGGTGCGCAGACGTAGCCGAGTCTCCAACCCGTCATAGCGTAAGCTTTGGAAAAGCCGCTTACGGTGATGGTGCGCTCGCGCATACCCTCGATGTTCGCGAAGCTCACATGAGGCTCGCTTCCGTAGTGGAGCTCTGCGTATATCTCGTCGGAGAGCACCATTATATCTGTGCCGCGAAGCACGTCGGCTATCTCACGAAGCTCTTTTTCCGTCATAATTGCGCCCGTAGGGTTACTCGGAAACGGCAAAACGAGAAGTTTCGTTTTATCCGTAATGCACTTTCTTAAAGTTTCCGCCGTCAGCTTGAAGTTATCTTTTTCATATGTTTCGGCAACGACGGGAACGCCGCCGCACAAAGACGCGATGGGCTTATAGCAAACGAAAGACGGCTCGACGACGATGACCTCGTCGCCGGGGTCTATTATGCTTCGCATCGCAATATCTATAGCTTCGCTTCCGCCGACGGTGACGATTATTTCGTCTTCTGCACAGTAATTTAGCTTAAAGCGGCGTTCAAGATAGTTTGCTATCTCGCGGCGAAGCTCAAGAGTGCCTTTGTTGGAGGTATAGTAGGTTTTGCCTTTTACAAGCGACTCCACGCCGACCTCGCGTATATGCCAAGGGGTTACGAAATCGGGCTGACCGACGGTAAGTGCAATGACGTCTTTCATATCGTCAAGCATATCAAAGAACTTACGTATGCCCGAAGGTTTTATTTCGGCAGCCTTTTTTGAAATGATTTTATCGTAATTCATTAAAACTCGTTACCTCTTTCGTCCTCAAAGGGCTTGCCGTAGATGACGCCCTTTTCCTTATACTTACGCAAAACAAAGTGAGTTGCCGTGGACGTTACCTCGTCGAGCGTGGAGAGCTTTTCCGCAACGAATAAAGCTACCTCGCGAAGTGTGCGTCCTTCGATGATTATAGCAAGGTCGAATCCGCCCGAAATGAGATAAAGGCTCTGCACCTCGGGGTATTGGTATATGCGCTCGGCAACCTTGTCAAAGCCACTGTCTCTTTGAGGCGTGACCTTGAGCTCGATAAGCGCAGTAGTGCTTTCTCTGTCTGTCTTATCCCAATCCACGAGCGCCTTATAGCCGACTATTACGCCGTCCTTTTCGTACGCCTTTATCATTTTGGCGATGTCGCCCGTTTCCTTTCCGAGCATAGCGGCAAGCTGTTCGTTTGTAAGTCTGCAATCGTCTTCAATGAGTTTGAGTAAGCGATCCATATTCCTCTCCTTGTGTAAAATGTATATACTTATTAATAGTATATCACACGTTCCATTGCTTTGTAAAGGATTTTTTTGAAGGTGAGTAAAAAAGCGCGAAATTTCGTTTATAAAGCCTCAAAAACTATTTACACGGCGATTATTTTTTGATATAATATTAAAATTAAGAAGAAATATGTTTAAGAGAGGTAAATATATGCAGTGGACAGGACTTAACGAACTCAGAGAAAAGTATCTTTCTTTCTTTGAGAGCAAGGGGCATTTGAGACTCGGAAGTTTCTCACTTGTGCCTAACAACGACAAATCTCTTTTGCTTATAAATTCGGGTATGGCGCCTATGAAAAAGTATTTCACAGGCGAGGTAACCCCACCGCGCAACCGTGTTACCACCTGTCAAAA
>CALCTE010000002.1 GCA_937893885.1 uncultured Clostridia bacterium
ATCCAACGTAGTCAAACTAAAGATAATCACGGTAATTGGGCAGACCTTTACTTCTACGGACTGCTGGAAGATGATTGGAGAAAACAATGAACATTAAATTTATAAATCCAGGCGTTGATTATATGATTCAGCGAATTTTGGATTTTCAGACCGAAGCTGAATCAGCCTTTTGGTCTGAACCCCTATACCATTTCTATCCGCAGCTTGATAAAGCCTACGCCACAAGTTTGCCGTTTGCTGAACGGAAAAACTATATCGAACGTACAATGCGAGCCGTATATACTGAGTTAGAAGATACGATCAATGAAAAGGTATCTTTATATACTCAGCATTGGCGCGCTTGCAAACCGCAGATTACAGCAGCCTTATCGGATGCTTTTGGTGTGGATTGTGCTAACTTATTTAACGATATACGGTGCAATTTGAGCTTGAATCCTATCGAGCCACGGTTTCTAAAAGAACGCTGTTATGATACTTTCTATTTGAACAGCGAAAGAGGCGCTATCGGTGGCGGAATACACGAGATCATACATTTTGTTTGGTTCTATGTGTGGAATAGATTGTTCGGAGACAGTTACGATGAATACGAACGTCCCTCACTCAAATGGATTTTGAGTGAAATGGTTGTTGAATCGGTAATGAAGGATGAACGGCTTAGTTCCATTAACCCGTATTTTCCAAGAGAGAACGGTGGGTGTATCTACCCCTATTTCTTTGATATGGTGGTAGATGGTAAACTGATTTTAGACACCTTGGATGCGATGTATAAGAGCCAAAGCATCGAGGATTTTATGCGGAATAGTTATGCTTACTGTAAGAAACACGAAGCGGCTATCAGAGAGCATATCCAAAGATCTGAGTGTTAGACCGTTTTGAAATACAACTTGGTATCAACACTTACAAGTGTTTTGAATACAAATACGAAACAGAAAGGGTGGTTTTTTATGAAAATGAGTCGTGTATGGAGGGTTCACGCTTCCTAACCCTCCGAATAAAATTTTGGAGGAAACAAAATGGAAAACCAAATCACCATCCGTGAAGCGATCACGGAAAACGACGTTGCGCTCTTTTGGGAGCAGCTTCACACCTATTACAAGCGGGATATGTTTCCCGACCCAAACGCAGAGGAAAGAGATTACTTCCTCGGTGATGAATACCGATCCACGATGCAACAAATCCACGACAGACCGCAAGATCGGTGCTACTATCTGTTCTTTCAGCGGAACGGACAAGACATCGGCTTTGCCTTGCCGGTGATCTACACCTCCGAGGATGGCAAATGCTTCATTATGGAGTTCTGCGTATATCCCGAATACCGTGGAAACGCTACAGGCAAAGAATGTGCCAAGGTTCTGTTGAATTGGGCAGAAGAAAACTGCGCACTCTATGCGGAACTAAATTATGGCGGTAATGATCGCCGTCTCCGCTTTTGGAAAAGTGTGGGCTTTATTGAGAACGGAGTTGACGAATGGGGCGAGCCATTGATGATCCTGCCTGACATTAGGTTGGGAACGACATTGGCACATATGGACTAATCAAACTAAGGGCGGCGATTCGGATTATCGAGTCGCTGTCTGTTTCAAAGGAAGGGAATACAGAAATGTGACTAAAAAAGACGAATTTGCAGTAAATGTAAAAAATGAAAAAGACGAATTTGTTGTAAAGTGCGGTTATAAAATTGACGATTTTTGTACAAAAATAAAATATGTCCAATAGAAGTTAAATCATCCGGCTACAATACACATAAGTCCTTAGATGCTTTTTATGGGATGAATGGAACCCTTGTCAAATATATGTAATGGCATTATAAATAAAGGATTGTTAGATGAAAAAATAATTGCTACATATAATTTTGTATGTTAAAATTTATTCAAAATACTTTTGTAAAAATTAATTTTAACAA
>CALCTE010000003.1 GCA_937893885.1 uncultured Clostridia bacterium
GTCAAGCGTGGAGGCAACCGTCAGGAGATCCACGAGATCATTCGCAAGTGCTCGATGGAAGCAACCGCAAAAATGAAGAACGGTGAGGAATGTGACCTGACGGCAAGACTTGCCGCCGAGCCTACCTTTGGTATGAGTGAGGCTGAGATCAACGCGCTTCTGGAACCGAGTAAGTATATTGGCAGGTGTCCCGAGCAGGTGGAAGCTTTCCTTGCTAAGGTCAAGCCCTTGTTAGAAGGCGTTGACGGCTCAAGCGCAGAAATCAATCTTTGAGGTGCGTATGGAAAAGATACTTGTTTTGGACTTCGGTGGACAGTATAACCAACTGATCGCCCGCCGTGTGCGAGAGCATCACGTATATGCTGAAATCAAGCCTTATAATAAGATCACAGTGGGGGAAATCAAGGAAATCGGATACAAGGGAATCATCTTCACGGGCGGTCCCAACAGCGTGTATGATGAGAAGTCTCCTCACTATGATCCTGTCATTTTGAATATCGGAATACCTATCCTTGGTATCTGCTACGGAGATCAATTGATGGCACATATGGCGGGGGGGGTCATTACCTCTGCCGAGAACAGCAGCGAATACGGAAAAACTACCGTATATGTAAAGAATAGTGTGCTTTTTAAGGGCGTTCCCGAGAAAAGCACCGTGTGGATGAGCCACACCGATTACGTAAAAGAAGTCCCCGCAGGCTTTGAGATCATCGGCTACACAGATAAGTGCCCGTGTGCGGCAATGTGTGATGAAAAGCGAAAGCTTTACGGCGTACAGTTCCATCCCGAAGTGACGCACAGTGAGTTTGGAAAGCAGATGATTTATAATTTTCTGTTTGCTGTTTGCGGCTGTGCGGGCGATTGGACGATGGATAATTTCGTCGAAAGCTCTGTTTCAAAATACAAAAAGGAGCTTTCCGGCAAAAGGGTTTTGCTTGCTTTATCGGGTGGCGTAGATTCGTCGGTCGCGGCGGTACTACTACATAAAGCGATTGGTGACGACCTGACCTGTGTTTTCGTTGATCACGGACTCTTGCGGAAAGACGAGGGAGATTTTGTTGAAGCGACCTTCAAGGGACACTTTGGACTGAATCTCATTCGTGTAGGCGCCGAAGAACGGTTTCTTTCAAAGCTTGCAGGCGTTACCGAGCCCGAAAAGAAACGTAAAATTATCGGTGAGGAATTTATCCGCGTATTTGAGGATGAGGCAAAGAAGCTGGGCAAGATCCACGTGCTTGTGCAAGGAACCATCTATCCCGACGTGATCGAGAGCGGCAAAGGAGATTCTGCGGTGATCAAGAGCCATCACAACGTGGGCGGACTTCCCGATGTGATCGCCTTTGACGAGATCGTTGAACCTTTGCGAGATCTCTTTAAGGACGAGGTCAGAGCGGTTGGTACCGAGCTCGGTATTCCTTACGAGCTTGTGTGGAGACAGCCATTTCCGGGTCCCGGTCTTGCCGTTCGTGTGATTGGAGAAATCACAAAAGAAAAATTAGAAATATTAAGGGATGCAGATGCGATTTTCCGCGAGGAGATTGCAAATGCAAAGCTCGAAAAGGATACAAATCAGTATTTTGCTGTGTTGACCGACCTGCGTAGCGTTGGTGTCAAGGGAGATGCTCGCACGTATGGGTACACGGTCGCGCTAAGAGCCGTAACGACCGACGATTTTATGACGGCGGAATGGACAAGACTTCCATACGATGTTTTGGAGAGAGCGTCAAACAGAATCACGGGAGAGATCGGTATGATAACGAGAGTGGTGTATGACATCACCTCAAAGCCTCCGGCAACGGTGGAGTGGGAATAGACTACCGAAAATAGGCAATGTAGAGGAAGGTGAAATCAATGACAAAATATATATTCGTAACGGGCGGTGTTGTATCGGGACTTGGAAAGGGAATAACCGCCGCTTCGCTCGGCAGACTTCTCAAGGCGAGAGGACTCAAGGTGGCGGCACAGAAGCTTGACCCGTATATCAACGTTGACCCCGGCACAATGAGTCCGTATCAGCACGGTGAGGTATACGTGACCGAGGACGGGGCGGAAACCGATCTTGACCTCGGACACTATGAAAGATTTATTGACGAGGATTTGAATAAGTATTCCAATCTGACCACCGGTAAGGTCTATTGGAACGTGCTGAACAAGGAGCGCAGAGGTGAATATCTCGGCTCGACCGTACAGGTCATTCCGCACATTACAAACGAGATCAAGGAGTTCGTTTACAGCGTAGGCAAAAAGACCGACGCCGACGTGGTAATCACCGAAATCGGCGGCACTATCGGCGATATTGAGTCTCAGCCGTTTTTGGAAGCTGTTCGTCAGATCTCCTTGGAGGTCGGCAGAGAAAACAGCCTGTTTATTCACGTTACGCTGGTTCCGTTCCTGCGCGGATCGGATGAGCATAAGTCCAAGCCCACTCAGCATTCGGTCAAGGAATTGCAGGGAATGGGCATCAATCCGAATATCATCGTTTTGCGTTGCGACGAGCCGCTGGAAGAATCGATTTTTAAGAAGATCTCGCTGTTTTGCAACGTAAAGCCCGATTGTGTCATTGAAAATATCACCCTCCCCAACCTTTATGAAGCACCCTTAATGCTTGAAAATTCAAATTTTTCTTCTGTCGTATGCCGCGAGCTGAGTATAGATGCTCCCGCTCCCGAGCTTGAGGAGTGGCAGCAAATGGTGGAGCGAATTAAATCCAGACCCTATACCGTGAGGATTGGTCTTGTAGGAAAATACGTTGGACTTCACGATGCCTATCTGTCGGTTGCCGAAGCCCTTCGACACGCAGGATATTTCCACAATACTCATATCAAGATCGAATGGATCGACTCCGAAACACTGACTCCCGAAAACTATGAAAAGGCTCTTGCGGGACTTGACGGTATTCTTGTTCCGGGCGGCTTCGGCAGTCGCGGAATCGAGGGCATGATCCTTGCCGCAAGATATGCGAGAGAAACGGGGCTTCCGTACTTTGGCATCTGTCTTGGTATGCAGATCGCCGTTATCGAGTACGCGAGAAACGTTGCAGGTATCACCGATGCAAATTCGGGTGAGTTTGACGAGCAGTGCAAGCATAAGGTTATCGATTTTATGCCCGGGCAGAGCGACGATATTGACAAAGGGGGCACACTTCGTCTCGGTGCATATCCGTGTGAGATCAAGCCCGGAACAACGATGGAGCATTGCTACGAGACGAGTCACATCAGCGAGCGACACAGACACCGTTATGAATTCAATAACGATTACAGAGAGGCACTTACAAATTGCGGTTTGACGCTGAGCGGTACCTCTCCCGACGGCAGACTGATCGAAACGGTGGAGCTGAGCGACCGTCCCTTCCACGTCGGTGTTCAGTATCATCCCGAGTTCAAGAGCCGTCCCAATAAATGCCATCCACTTTTCAAGGGCTTTGTTGGTGCAGCGTTTGAACACGCCGAGGGAGGAAGAAAATGAGCATAGATCAAGCAATTCACGAGGAATGCGGGGTGTTTGGCGTAATCGCTCCCGAGGCGACTGACGTCGCAAACTATTGCTATTACGGTCTTTATGCCCTTCAACACAGAGGTCAGGAGGGATGCGGAATCGTAGTCAATGATGACGGCGTTTTCGTCTCCCACAAGGATCTTGGGCTTGTCGCCGAGGTTTTCCCGGCGGAGCGCCTTGCCAAGTTTCCGAGAGGAACGATGGCAGTCGGACACGTAAGGTACGGAACCACGGGCGGAAACAACAGAAACAACTGCCAGCCCATTGAGGTCAATCACCAAAAGGGAAGAATGGCACTTTGCCACAACGGAAATCTTTCAAATGCAGTGGAACTGCGTTCCGAGCTTGAAATGACGGGTGCTATCTTCCATACCACAAGCGATACCGAAACCATTGCTTATATCATCACCAAAGAACGCTTGCGCACTTCTTCTATCGAAGAGGCAGTATCGGCGGCTATGAATACGCTGGACGGTGCTTATTCCTTAGTGCTGATGTCGCCGCAAAAGCTGATCTGCGCACGCGACCCTTACGGCTTCCGTCCCCTCTGTTACGGCAAGACAGCCGACGGTATTTACGTAGTAGCATCAGAATCCTGTGCGCTTCGGGCGGTCGGGGCCGACTTTATCCGAGATATTGAGCCCGGCGAGATCGTTGTGTTCGGCAAGAACGGAATAGAATCGAGACGTGAGCACTGCGGCAGGAAAAGCAAAAAGCTATGTGTATTTGAATACATTTATTTTGCCAGACCCGACTCCGTGATTGACGGTATCTCGGTTCATGCTTCTCGCGTAGAGGCAGGCAAAATTCTTGCGAAGACGCATCCTGTGAATGCGGATATTGTGATCGGCGCTCCCGATTCGGGACTTGATGCAGCACTCGGCTTTAGCCGTGAATCGGGTATTCCATACGGAATCGGGCTCATCAAAAATAAATACATAGGCAGAACCTTTATCTCTCCCGGGCAAGGTGCGAGAATTGACGGAGTGCGTATCAAATTGTCGGCGGTTGAAGAAACCGTGCGCGGCAAGAAAGTTGTTCTTGTGGATGATTCCATCGTTAGAGGAAATACTATGGGGCGTGTAGTGGGGCTACTTCGAGATGCGGGCGCTGCCGAGGTGCATATCAGAATATCCTCCCCGCCTTTTCTTCATCCCTGCTATTACGGCACGGATATTGATTCAGAGGAGCATCTGATTGCTTGTCACCATTCGGTGGAGGAAATCACGGAGATGATCGGTGCGGACAGTCTCGGTTATCTGCCTGTGTCGGCACTGGATGCGCTTGTCGGTGGAAAGGATTATTGCAGAGCTTGCTTCTGCGGTGATTACCCAACAAGAGTGCCAATCGACGTAAGACGCGACAGATTTGAACAAAAGCTGTCGGAAAGAGGAAAGCAATGATGGAAAAGTATGACAGAAAAATTATCTTGGAGGATGGAGCGGAGTATTACGGATACGGATTTGGAGATACCTCGGATAAGGTGTGCGAGATCGTATTCAATACCTCAATGGTCGGCTACCAGGAGATCGTGTCCGATCCGTCCTATACCTATCAAGCCGTGGTTATGACCTATCCCCTCATCGGTAACTACGGTATTTGCGATGACGATTACGAAACGAACACACCGACGATCGGTGCGCTGATCGTTCGTGAATATAACAATGAGCCCTCAAATTTCCGAAGCGTGGCAACGCTTGACGAAATTATGAAGAAATACAGGATTCCCGGCGTATGGGGAGTTGACACAAGAAAGCTGACACGCTCCATTCGTGATCACGGTTCAAGAAAAGCACTGATCACGGATGCCGATACGCCGATAGAAAAAGGAATTGAGATACTGAGGACGAGCACGATTCCCACCGACGCGGTATCGAAGGTGAGTTGTAAAAATATATGGTACTCCCGCGTGCCCAAGGAACGGTATCACGTGGTTGCCATCGACTGCGGAATGAAGCAGAACATCGTTCGCTCACTCAATAAGCGAGGATGTTCGGTAACCATCGTACCGTGGGATACAACGGCAGAGGAGATTGAGCATTTGTCACCCGATGGTATCTTCATTTCCAATGGTCCGGGTGACCCCACCGATGTGCAGCCCGTGATCGAAACCATTGGAACGCTTTGCGGTAAGTATCCTATTTTCGGGATCTGCCTTGGACATCAGATCATCTCTCTTGCCTACGGTGCAAAGACCTATAAGCTGAAATTCGGACACAGAGGCGGTAATCACCCCGTCAGGAACGTGGAAACGAACAAGATCGAGATCACCTCGCAGAATCATTCCTATGCGGTTGATACCGAAAGTCTCAAGGAAACCCGCCTTATTCCCACCCACATCAATATTCTCGATAACACCATTGAGGGCGTGGAGTGCAAGGAAGATCACGTGTTCAGCGTTCAATATCATCCGGAAAGCGCACCGGGACCACAGGACAGTGCATATCTGTTCGATAAATTTATTGAAATCATGCAGGAGGAGAAGAGCAATGCCTAAGAGAACCGATATTAAAAAGGTCCTTGTGATCGGCTCCGGTCCTATCGTTATCGGTCAAGCGGCAGAGTTTGACTACGCGGGAACGCAGGCGTGCCTTGCTCTTAAGGAAGAGGGCTACGAAGTCGTCCTTTGTAACTCCAACCCCGCAACGATTATGACGGATACATCCATTGCGGATAAGGTCTATATGGAACCGCTGACGCTGGAATATATCGCAAAGATCATTCGCTATGAGCGCCCCGACGCGATCCTGCCCGGTATCGGCGGTCAAACGGGACTGAATCTTGCTATGCAGCTTGAGAAGAAGGGAATCCTTAAGGAATGCCGTGTTGAGCTTCTCGGAACAAGCAGTGAATCGATTGAGAGAGCAGAGGACAGAGAGCTTTTCAAGGAGCTGTGCGAGAGCCTCGGCGAGCCCGTTCTTCCCTCGGATATAGCCAATTCGATCGAAGAAGGCCAGAAGGTCGCAGGGAAGATCGGATATCCCGTTGTGCTTCGTCCCGCATTTACTCTCGGTGGAACCGGAGGCGGCTTTGCTGATAATGAAGAAGAATTCCTACCGCTGATGAAAAACGCCTTGGCACTTTCCCCGGTGCATCAGGTGCTCATAGAGAAGAGCATCAAGGGCTTCAAGGAGATCGAGTATGAGGTCATGCGAGACCACAACGATACCGCCATTACCATCTGTAATATGGAGAATATCGATCCGGTTGGTATTCACACGGGCGACTCCATCGTGGTATGTCCCTCGCAAACGCTTACCAACAAGGAGTATCATATGCTCCGTGACAGTGCGCTCAAAATTATTCGCGCACTCAAGATCGAAGGCGGATGTAACGTACAGTTTGCACTTGACCCATATTCCTTCCAATATTATCTCATCGAGGTCAATCCCCGTGTGTCACGTTCCTCTGCGCTTGCGTCTAAGGCAAGTGGGTACCCAATCGCGCGTGTATCGGCAAAGATCGGTGTGGGTATGACGCTGGATGAGATCAGAATTGCCAACACGCCCGCATCCTTTGAGCCCACTCTTGATTATGTTGTTACCAAGATGCCCCGTTTTCCGTTTGACAAATTTGCCGATGCAAACAACTCGCTTTCTACGCAGATGAAGGCGACAGGCGAGGTCATGAGCATCGGAAGAACCATAGAAGAAAGCCTCTTGAAAGCAATCCGCTCTCTTGAAATCGGACTTTGCCATTTGCATCACAAAAAGTTTGATAAGGTATCCGAGGCAGAGCTGCTTGATTATATTAAGATCGGAACAGACGACCGTATCTACGCCATTGCAGAGCTTCTGCGCCGCGGATGTGATGCGGGTAGAATTGCGGCGGCAACTGC
>CALCTE010000004.1 GCA_937893885.1 uncultured Clostridia bacterium
ATAGGCGTTGCTTATCGTAGCCAAAATGCACTATCCATAGCCGCAAAGAAATTTATGGAGTATTTGAAATATAGATAAAAACGAGGGACGACGAAATCAATCGTCAGCCCTCAAAATTTGCGTCGCAGAAGTCAAAGAAAAGCCAAATCGGTTGAAAAGTTCACAAAAATATGGTATAATGATATAAATAAAACCACGAAAGGACGGAGATATTATGTCTTTATACGCCTTCTATGAACAATACTTTCCGTTCTGGAAAGCACTAAAGGAAGAAGATAAAAACTATCTATGTGAGAATACCGCAGAGGAACACTTTGACAAGGAACAGCCCGTTCACGACAATATGGGCTGCTCGGGGCTTTTTATCGTGCGCTCGGGCAGATTGCGCCTGTATATGCTCTCGGAGAACGGTAAGGAGATCACGCTCTACCGCCTTGTGCCCGGTGATATCTGTATGTTATCCGCTTCGTGCGTATTGAACAGTATCACCTTTGACGTATATGTGGATGCCGAAGCTCCGAGCGATTGCTACCGCATCAGTAGCGCGGCTTTCGGAGACGTCAGCTCTCGCTATCTTGAAGTGAAGAATTACGCCCTTGAAACTGCCGTCGGCCGTTTCTCGGACGTGATGTGGATCATGCAACAGGTCGTGTTTATGAGTATGGATAAGCGTCTTGCCATCTTTCTTCTTGAAGAAACGCAGGCAAACGGAACGGATACCGTCACGCTTACGCACGAAATGATCGCTCGACACCTCGGAACAGCCCGTGAGGTGGTTACGAGAATGTTAAAGCACATCGCATCTGACGGACTCATTGAGGTCACGAGAAAAGGTATTGTGATCAAGGATAAAAAGAAACTCCAAAATCTTGCATACTAAAGATCAAAGCCACGGTTCAAGCGAGCCGTGACTTTTGTCATATATGCGATTATTCTGTTACAGTTCCGTACTTCCAATCATTGATACCGCCGAACTCCTTAATATTCGTATAGCCTAACGTCGCAAGCTCATTTGCGGCGTTTTTGCTTCTTCTACCGCTTCGGCAATAGACGAGGATCAGCTGATCCTTGTCGGTTAATATGCTTTCTGCTTTCTCTCCGATCTCATAATCCGGAATGAGAATAGCTCCTTCAATATGTCTCTCGGCAAACTCCTCGGGGGTTCGCACGTCGAGAATAATGTATCCGTCCTCGCTATCCATAAGCGCCTTTGCCTCGGCAGGAGTGATCTGCTCATAGGAGCTTTTATTATTACCGTTGCATCCTATAAGCAGAGGAATGAGCATCAGCGCAACCGATACGGCAATTATAATGCGCTTCATCACACAAGCTCCGCAAGAATGGCGGCTTTGGGTCTTGCTCCGACGATTCTTGTTTTTTCTTTTCCGTCCTGAAAGACGATCAGCGTGGGAATACTCATCACGCCGTATTTCATAGCAAGGGCGTTTTCATCGTCTACGTTCACCTTGCCAACGGTAATGTCCCTTCTTTCCTCGGCGATCTCGTCCACGATGGGAGAAACCATACGGCAAGGTCCGCACCAATCGGCGTAGAAATCCACGAGAGCCGTGCCGTTTGCGATTGCGTTATTAAAATTATTTTGATTCAGTTTTTGTACTGACATAAGATATACCTCCTTGTTCTTTTTTATCGTCACTTGCATTCGGTGCAGACATATTCGGGCACCGTTCTTTCGTTTATGACCGACTCATAGAGCCGCCATCCGCCTGCGAGATTGTAACACTCAAAGCCGTTGCCGGCAAGAATGCGGCAAGCGATATAAGAGCGCAAACCGCTGTGACAATGCACGTACACGGGCTTGCCTACGGGGATCTCACCCATGCGCTCACGCAACGAGTCAAGCGGAATGTGCATAAATCCGTCGATTCTTCCGCGTGCGACCTCGGTATTGGTTCGTGTGTCAAGCAGCGTCACGCTTCCGTCGCGTGGGAGCTTTTCCACGTCGTGCCAGAAGAATTGACCTATCTTGCCCGTGATGACGTTTTCGGCAACAAATCCTACCATATTCACGGGATCCTTGGCAGAGCCGAAGGGCGGCGCATAGCAAAGCTCGAGTTCTGCAAGGTCGGTCACTTTCGCGCCGAGCCGCATGGCGGTGGCGATCACGTCCATACGCTTATCCACACCGTCAAAGCCCACGATCTGCGCACCGAGAATTTTTTGCGTAGCCTTATCCCACAGCACCTTGACCGACATCATGGACGCTCCCGGATAATAGGATGCGTGGGATGCGGAATAGGTGTAGGTCTTGTCATAGTCGTAGCCTGCGGCAGCCGCGCTTTTTTCGTTCAGACCCGTGGTGGCAACCGTCATATCAAAGAGCTTCAGCACCGACGAGCCTTGCGTGCCCTTATATTCCGAGGGAATACCGCAGATATTGTCCGCCGCGATGCGTCC
>CALCTE010000005.1 GCA_937893885.1 uncultured Clostridia bacterium
CCGTACCGCAATCGTCACCCATGTTACCGAATGCCATTGCCTGTACGTTAACAGCGGTACCCCAAGAATAAGGAATATCGTTGTCGCGGCGGTATACGTTTGCTCTGGGGTTGTCCCAAGAACGGAATACTGCCTTTACTGCGCCCATAAGTTGCTCTTTGGGATCCGTGGGGAAGTCTTCGCCGATCTTGGACTTGTATTCTGCCTTGAACTGCTCTGCGAGCTCCTTGAGATCGTCAGCGGTGAGTTCAACGTCGAAGGTTACACCCTTCTTTGCCTTCATCTCGTCGATGAGTTCCTCAAAGTACTTCTTGCCGACTTCCATAACGACGTCGGAATACATCTGAATAAATCTTCTGTAGCAGTCGTAAGCCCATCTGGGATTGCCGGACTTCTTTGCCATAACTTCAACAACCTCTTCGTTAAGACCGAGGTTAAGGATAGTATCCATCATACCGGGCATGGAAGCTCTTGCACCGGAACGTACGGAAACGAGAAGGGGATTTTCCTTATCGCCGAACTTTTTGCCGGTTACTTCTTCCATCTTAACGATGTACTCATTGATCTGAGCCATGATCTCATCGTTGATCTGTCTGCCGTCCTCATAGTACTGTGTGCAAGCTTCCGTTGAAATCGTAAAGCCCTGGGGAACGGGGTTTCTGTCCGGGAACTTTTCCTTGAAAATATTCGTCATTTCAGCAAGGTTAGCACCCTTACCGCCGAGAAGCTCACGCATTGATGCGTTACCTTCGGTAAACAAGTAGACATACTTTTTTGCCATTTGTTTTTCCTCCTAAATATCTTATATATTATTTTTATATATCCGACTTATTATATCACGCAATAAATGGAATTTCAAGTGATTTTTTCCATTTTATTGATATTTTGCGCTTATTTTACACGGTTTCTCCCAAAAGGTCAAGGTCGAGCGTATCAGTTATCTTTACTTTGATTATCTCGCCGTCGGAAATACGCCTCGTTTTGCTCTTAAAATACACCTTCGCGTCAATATCGGGGGCATCTGCCGCACTTCTTCCAAAGTATATCTTGTTTGCGTTATCGTAGCCCTCGCAAAGCACGTCAATAACTGTATCAACACGGCTCGTATTATATTCCTCGACTATCTGCTGTTGCTTGTCCATAATTATATCGGCGCGTCTCGTTTTCTCTTTTTCAGAAAGCTGACCGTCCATACTTGCCGCCTTTGTACCCTCCTCCGCAGAATAGGCAAATGCGCCGAGACGCTCAAATTTGGTCTTTGCAAGGAATTCACAAAGCTCATTAAACTGCGCTCTGGTTTCCGTGGGGAATCCGCATATTACCGTGCTTCTTATCACGATGTCAGGCATCGCGCTTCTAAGCTTTTTGACTGCCGTGATGATGGCTTCGCTTCCACCGCGTCGGTTCATTTTAGAGAGAATGTCGTCGTTTATATGCTGAATGGGCATATCAATATAATTGACTATCTGCTCGTTTTCAGCCATCACTTTTACAAGCTCGTCACTTATGAGCTCCGGATAGCAGTAAAGGAGTCTTATCCACTTTATGTCTTTATTCTCGCAAAGCTTCTCAAGAAGCTCGGGGAGCTTATATTCGCCGTAAAGGTCTATGCCGTAGCGGGTGGTATCCTGCGCGACGACGATTATCTCCTTCGCACCGAGGTCCGTGAGTACCTTTGCTTCCGCGACGATATCCTCCATCGCGCGAGAGCGGTATTTTCCTCTTATCGCGGGTATTGCGCAATAGCTGCAGCAGTTTGAACAGCCCTCCGCGATTTTCAAATACGCCGTATAAGAAGGCGTCGTAACGACTCTGTCGCCGCCGAGCTTTAGCTCGTTTACAGGCTTAATATCAACGTAGCCCTTTTTCTCAAGAGCCGCTCTTACGGCATCGCAAATTTCGTGAATTGAGCCGCAGCCGACGATAGCGTCCACTTCGGGAAGCTCCGAGAGTATCTCCTCCTTATAGCGCTCAACGAGGCAACCTGTTACAATTATCGCTTTAAGACTTCTGTTTTCCTTAAGCCACGCGACGTCAAGAATATTTTCTATTGCGTCTTCCTTTGCACCTTGAATAAAGCCGCAGGTGTTGATGATGACGGCATCCGCGTTTATATCCTCGGGTACGAGTTCAAATCCTTCGGAAAGAAGATGCGCAAGCATTATCTCGGTGTCTATTTGGTTTTTAGGGCAGCCAAGTGATACGAAAGCTACTTTAATTGCCACTTTCCTTGCCCTCCTTCTTTTTCTTCCCTATTTTGTTTTCAGTACCGTTTCCGAGGCGCTTTATATTTTCTCTGTGAAGGAAAATCGTAATGCAAGCCATTACGAATGCAAACATTTCGGCAAATTGAAAATTGATGGGATAATGATAAAAAAGTGCATTCATTCGGTTAAGCACAAAAGGATACATAAGAGATGCCATTATTGAACCAAGTGAAACGTACTTCGTAAATGCCACGAGAATTCCGAAGATAGCAAGAGAGATCACAAAGGTCGGAATCGAAGTGCAAAGCATAACGGATGCTCCAACAAGTATACCCTTTCCGCCCTTGAATTTAAAATACACGGGGAAAGAATGTCCTATCATACAGCAAAGGCCGGCTACGTACGGCAAAAATGTCACGTTACCGAGAAAGCACCCTACAAATACGCAAAGTACGGTCTTGAGCATATCTATAGCGGTAGTCAAAACAGCTCCTTTTTTGCCATAGACTCTCGCCATATTCGTCATTCCCGCATTCTTGCTTCCGTGAAGGCTTACGTCGTCGTGATAAACGAGCTTTGAAACTATCTTTGCGCCGTTTAAGCTACCGACAAAATAGCTGAAGATCGCAACACCGATAGTCGCAATAAGTAAGTAATATCCCAAATTCGGATCTTCCAAATATTTTTCGACAAGCACACCCATGCCGAGAAACTGAAAAAGTCCAAGTCCCATTTAAATTACACCTCTTGTTACTTTGTATCGCTCGTGCCGTCGTTTCTTTCGCGGATTACAAGCCTTATCGGTGTACCGTCAAAGCCAAATACCGAGCGAAGCTGATTTTCGATATATCTCTGATATGAATAGTGGAAAAGTTCTGCGTCATTGCAGAATATGACGAATGTAGGTGGCCTTGTAGAAGCTTGTGTTGCATAATATATCTTTAATCTTCTACCTTTATCACTTGGCGGTTGAACCATAGTGATTGCTTCATTAAGCACATCATTTAATACACTAGTTCCAACTCTCTTAGCATTGTTTTCATTAACAGAATTTATAAGACCAAATAATTTATCTACTCTTTGACCTGTTAACGCTGAAACAAATAGGATTGGTGCATAAGCCAAATATGATAATTTTTCACGAATTGTTTTCTTATAAGCTTCTAAAGTTCCTGTTTCTTTCTCGACTAAATCCCATTTGTTTACAAGAATAATTACACCTTTACCAGATTCGTGTGCTTCACCTGCGATTTTAGCATCTTGGTCAGTTACCCCCTGCTCTGCATCTATTACTAAAATACAAACATGAGCATTCTCAATAGCTGTTTTTGCGCGAATGATACTGTATTTTTCAATTTCTTCTTCAATTTTGCTTTTTCTTCTAATACCAGCAGTATCAATAAAAACATATTTACCATGCTCATTTTCAAATTTAGTATCAATAGCATCACGAGTTGTACCTGCAACATTAGATACTATAAGCCTATTTTCACCTAATATTTTATTAATTAAAGAAGATTTGCCTGCATTTGGTTTTCCGATAATAGCTACATGGATAAATTCATCGTCATCATCAATATCAACTTCTTCTGGGAAATTTTCATACAATGCATCTAAAACTTCACCAGTACCTAACTGATTTTTTGCAGATACAGGCAAAGGATCACCTAAACCTAAATTATAAAATTCATAAATTTCAGGTGGTGGTTCACCTATATTATCTGATTTATTACAAACTAATATAACTGGTTTTTTTGATTTTCTAAGCATTACAGCAATATCTTCATCACTACTAGTTACACCTTGTTTTACATCTGTCATAAATAATATTACATCTGCAACATTTATTGCTATATTGGCTTGGGTTCTCATTTGAGATATTATTATAT
>CALCTE010000006.1 GCA_937893885.1 uncultured Clostridia bacterium
CCGCTGATCAAAAGAGCATGTCAAGGGGGATATCCTACCTTCTTTCGATTTTAACGGAACAATTGTGACCATCAAAGCCATCCCGGTCAGTTAACAAACAGGCTAACAAGTTTTCAGAACACGATACTTGCATTTCCAAGTCAAATCAGGTATTCTGATAGCAGAATTTCGCGTTTTCAGGAGGGCCCCATGAGCGTCACGAAGAACCACCAAAGCCCCGAAGCGCTGCGCGCCCTGTGCGCTGCCGCCTTCCCCGGGCGGGAGATTGCCGCCTTCACCGAGCTGACCGAAGCCGAGCCACTCACAGCCTTCAACGCAGAGCTGATCGGCAGAACGGTCAACGCCGTGATCCTCAACACAGACCGAAGCGTAAGCCTCATCCTCACCAACAACCAAATCATAGGAAAGGAGTCGTACAATGGAGCAAGCTACCCAAGCACCGAGAGTGGTCAGAGTTATACCGCCTACGGTTAATGTCAGCGAAAGCATTAAAACCGCACACCGACAACTGCGAGTGGTCGCCTACTGCCGCGTATCCACCAAGCAAGACGAGCAGCTGAACAGCTACGAAAACCAAGTCAACTACTACACAGAGCGAATCCACAAAGAACCCGCTTGGACACTTGTCGCAATATACGCCGACAAGGGCATCACGGGAACAAGCGTAAAAAAGCGTGATGAGTTCAATAAAATGATTCGGCTCTGCAAGCAAGGCAAGGTGGATATGATCATCTGCAAGTCGATCTCCCGCTTCGCCCGAAACACCGTCGACTGCCTCAAATACACCCGAATGCTGAAAGACCTCGGCGTGGACGTGTACTTTGAGGAACAAGGCATCCACAGCACACAGCCCGGCGCGGAATTTTACATCACCATTTACGGCTCAATCGCACAGAGCGAATCCGAGAACATCAGCCTCAATGTCAGATGGGGCAAGGCGCAGAGTGCCAAGGAAGGTAAGGTATCATTCCACTATAAGAATTTCCTCGGCTACAGACGAGGTGAGGACGGTCAACCCGAAATCGTTCCCGAAGAAGCAATGGTAATCCGCTTTATCTACGAACAGTTCCTCGGTGGCGACAGCTTCGGAAATATCATCAAGCTGCTTGAAGAAGAAGGAATCAAATCCCCAAGCGGAAAAGACAAATGGACATACTCCACCATACAGTCCATCCTCACCAACGAGAGGTACAAGGGCGATGCGATCATCAACAAGACCTACATCACCGACTGTATCTCCAAGAAGGTCAGGGTCAACAACGGAGAACGCCCGAAATACTACGTGGAAAACAATCACCCCGCAATCATCCCGCCCGCCATGTTCGGCAGAGTCCAAGAGGAACTCGCAAGACGGACAGGCAAGCGAAAGGTCAAGCAGGTCGGCACAAAGACCGAGCAAGGCAAATACTCAAGCAAATACGCTATGACCGAACTGCTCGTCTGCGGTGAATGCAAGACACCGTACCGCAGATGCACATGGACGGTAAAAGGACAGAAGAAGATCGTATGGAGATGTATCAATCGGCTTGACTTCGGCAAAAAATACTGCCACAACTCACCGACTGTTGAAGAAAGCATCCTGCAACGAGCCGTCATGAGAGCAATCATGGAAACGGCACAGCAAAACCTCGGTGTGCTGCAGACTCTGAAAGTACACATCGGTATGGCCTTGGAAAACGAGCCGACCGAAGACAACAGCATGGAACTGCAAATCCGAATCGCAGAGATCGATGCAGAATTCGCAGCCATGCTGAAATCAATATCCTCCGACTCGGTGGATACCTACGACGAAAACAAAGCCAAAGACCTCATGAACGAAAAAAGCAATCTGCAACAGCAACTGTCACAGATTGCAGACACCAAGCAAAAGCGCGAGAACGCGCAGTCCCGACTCGACGATATTTATACGATCCTCGACGGACTCAAGAATCACCCGATGCAATACGATGACCGAATTGTAAGACAGATAATCGAATGCGTGGTCGTCGAATCCAAAGAAGAAATCAAAGTGATATTTATCGGCGGGTTGGAAACAACCGAGAGATTGAGAACCGACTGCGCAGGATAACCGCAAGGGTTCAAATCTCTAACACAAAAGCGCGAAAATATCTTTTTTATAGCCCTCTGACAAATAAGGACTATAATTTTGATACAATATGTATCGCGGTTATAGTCCTTTTTTTGCATCAAAACACCGTTTTTAAAGCTTTTTCCCCCATTTCAAGCATAAAAATAACCCGATCAGACTGTTTTTCAGGTCGGGTATCGTTATTTTGCCCTCTATCCTATATTCGATTACTATTTTGTTATCGTAGGAATTATGGGTTATCGTTGCAATCGTGTGGGCAGATTTTCTGATCTGCTTTTTCGTCATGCTTTTTTACAGACAAAGCACAACTGTCACTCCTTTGGGGAGAGTTGCAACTGGGTTTTGGTTTATTGCTTTATGTTTGTGGTTTTGTTATCTTAGTGACATTAATCATACGAATCACTAGGTTTCACCTTGGTTGCGGGAGTGGGATTTGAACCTCACGACCTC
>CALCTE010000007.1 GCA_937893885.1 uncultured Clostridia bacterium
TGGCACCGGAATTTTCTTCACCCCGGTCAAGTACTGACCGGTTACAGAACCCGGTTCGTTGCACACATCCTCCAACGTACCTGCCGCTACGATCTGTCCGCCGTGAGAACCGGCGCCGGGGCCCACGTCTACGATATAGTCCGCAGCTCTCATCGTCTCCTCATCGTGCTCTACAACGATTACGGTATTTCCCGTATCACGAAGCTTTTCAAGCGTACGAAGAAGCTTTACGTTATCCCTTTGATGAAGTCCTATACTAGGCTCGTCAAGTATATACAAAACACCCATAAGCGATGAGCCTATCTGCGTTGCAAGACGTATTCTCTGGCTCTCACCGCCTGAAAGGCTGCCTGACGAGCGCGCAAGAGTCAAATAGTCAAGTCCGACGCTTAAAAGGAATTTCAGTCTTGCAATGAGCTCTTTTACTATCTCCCTTGATATCTCCGCATCCCTTTCGGAAAGCTTCATATTCTCAAAAAATTCAAGGGCGCTTCCTATAGACATTTCGCAAACTTCAGCGATATTCTTGTTATCTACCGTCACCGCAAGCGCTTCTTTATTTACGCGCTTTCCGTGACAAAGCGGGCAATCCTCCTCGTCGATAAGCCTTGCGTACTCGCCCTTTATAAATTCATTTGATGCCGAATTATAGCGCTTCTGGATTATATTAACTATGCCATCAAAAGTCTCATAGGACTTTGAGTATTTTCCCTTGCCTTTTCTTTCGACCTCGAATACTCTGTCGCCGCAACCATAGTATAAGGCATTTTTCGCTTCGGGCGACATATCGCATATCGGCGTGTCAAGGTCAAAGCCGTACTCCTTACCTACCTCGGTGACTATCGCATCGGAATATGAATCGTCGCCGAGCGAATAAAAGCCAAGGCACTTTATGGCGCCCATACGTAAAGAAAGGCTTTCGTCGGGAACTATCTTTGAGGCAGACGCTATCTGCAAAACGCCCAGACCGTCACATTTCGGGCAAGCACCCTGCGGACTGTTAAACGAAAACATCTTTGGTGTAAGCTCACCAAGGCTTATTCCGTGCTCTACGCAGGCGTAGTTTTGGGAAAAGGTCTGCTCTTCCCCGTCCACTACGGATACTATCGCAACGCCGCCGCTCATAGATGACGCGGTCTCTATGGAATCGGCAACACGGGAACGTATGCTTTCGCTCATAACAAGGCGGTCAACAACTATATCTATATCGTGGCGAAGATTTTTTTCTAAATTTATCTCCTCGTCCGTGGTACGCATCTTGCCGTCTACGCGAAGGCGCACAAATCCGTCCTTACGAGCGTTTTCGAACACCCTCTCGTGCATACCTTTTTTAGCTTTGACCACAGGCGACATTATCATAAACTTCGTGCCTTCGGGATATTCCATAACCTTGTCAACTATCTGGTCTATCGTCTGCTGACGTATCTCCTTATGGCATATCGGACAATGAGGTACGCCTACTCTTGCAAACAGAAGCCTTAAATAGTCGTATATTTCCGTGACCGTACCGACGGTCGAGCGGGGATTTTTAGAGGTGGTCTTCTGGTCTATTGATATAGACGGAGATAGTCCTTCGATAGAGTCGACGTCGGGCTTATCTATTCCGCCGACGAACTGCCTTACGTACGAGGAAAGGCTTTCCATAAATCTGCGGTTGCCCTCGGCGTATATGGTGTCAAACGCAAGCGAGCTTTTACCCGAACCCGATACGCCCGTAAATACCACGAGTTTATTTCTCGGTATGCTTACGTCTACGTTTTTTAAATTATGAACTCTCGCGCCTTTTACGGCGATGTCGTTTCTGCTCATTTATTTTCCTTTCATTCGTTTCGAAGCTTCTGTATACGGTCGCGAAGCGCCGCCGCTTGTTCAAATTCGAGCATCTTTGCCGCTTTGAGCATCGCCTTCGTAAGCGCTTCGATTTCATTTTCCCTCTCTTTTTTGCTTCTCGGCTTCTTTTGGTCACTCTTGTCTTCAACCTTTAAAGCAATATCAATGGGATCGCTTACCGCCTTAACGATGGTCTTCGGCGTGATGCCGTGGTCTTTATTGTATTTTTCCTGTACGCTTCTTCTCCGCTTCGTTTCGTCTATACAAACTCTCATACTGTCAGTTACGGTGTCTGCGTACATTATTACCGTGCCGCTTTCGTTTCTCGATGCTCTGCCGACGGTCTGTATGAGTGAGGTTGCAGAACGAAGAAAGCCCTCTTTATCCGCATCGAATATCGCAACGAGCGATACCTCGGGAAGGTCAAGTCCCTCTCTTAAAAGGTTTATTCCCACAAGCACGTCAAAGGTGCCCGTTCGAAGATCCCTTATTATTTCAAGGCGCTCGATAGTCTCTACCTCGTGGTGCATGTATCTTGTCTTTATGCCCGCATTTTCAAGATATGAGGTTAAGTCCTCCGCCATGTGCTTGGTTAATGTGGTGACGAGAACTCTCTCTTTTTTGGCGATGCGTTTGTTTATCTCGCTTATAAGGTCGTCTACCTGACCTTCTGTTTTTCTGACCTCTATTATGGGATCGAGAAGTCCCGTCGGGCGTATAAGCTGTTCGGCGACGACCTCGGAGCGTTCAAGCTCGTATTTTGCGGGAGTCGCGCTAACGTAGAGCACTTGGTTTAACATTTTCTCGAATTCGTCGAAAAACAATGGTCTGTTATCGTACGCTGACGGGAGTCTGAAGCCGTACTCGACAAGATTCGTCTTTCTTGCTTTGTCGCCACCGCTCATTCCCCTGACCTGCGGAACTGTGACGTGGCTTTCGTCGATAAACATAAGATAATCCGATGGGAAATAGTCAAGAAGCGTATAAGGTCTGCTTCCCGCAGGACGACCCGACAAAACTCTTGAATAGTTCTCAACGCCCGAGCAAAAGCCGATCTCTCTTATTTGCTCAACATCGAACATGGTTCTCTCACGAATGCGCTGTGCTTCGATGAGTTTGCCCATCTGTTCAAATTCCGCAACGCGGATGTCGCAGTCGCGTTCGATCTCCGCCATTGCCGCCATGAGCTTG
>CALCTE010000008.1 GCA_937893885.1 uncultured Clostridia bacterium
CTTTTCCAACAGCTATTCGGACTTTCCGAAGACGGCGTAATAGGCAGAGAAACGTGGGAGCTTATCGTCAGCATAACCGGACAGATAAGCGAAGATGCTTACGGCGGAACGTCTTTAAGACTCGGAAGCCGTGGCGACGAGGTAAGACGTCTTCAAGAGCTTTTGTCCGCTTTAAACGCAAGCTATCCGCAGATACCCGTTCTTGCCGCAGACGGTATTTTCGGCGAACAAACACAAAGTGCCGTAATTGCTTTCCAGCAATTATTTAACCTCTCTCCCGATGGCATCGTGGGAGAGATGACTTGGAATACACTTTTAAAGGAGAACATACTTATTATGAATTCACAAATTCCCGCACAAACGGACGTATATCCCGGAACCGCCTTACGCTTAGGCTCAGTCGGTCCCAACGTCCTTAAAATGAAAAACTATCTCAATATCATTGAGCCCTATTACAGCACCTTAAATCGAAATAGCGCCGGCTCCTATTTTGACAGACAAATGGACAGCAACGTAAGAGCGTTCCAATCTCTGTTTTCTCTTTCCGTCGACGGCGTTATAGGCGAGGCGACCTGGAATAAGATAGTCGAGATAAAAGATGCCGTGTCCGCAGACGCTTACGCCGGAACGCTTCTTCGCTACGGCTCATCGGGCGCGCAGGTAAGAAAGCTCCAGGAAAGACTTAACCTTGTGAGAAACTACTATAGCGGCATACCCGCACTCTCCGAGGACGGAATTTTCGGCTACAATACCCAAAACGCCGTTATCGCTTATCAGAGAGCAAAGGGGCTTTCCCAAGACGGCATCGTAGGCAGAAACACCTGGAATGCCCTTATCGGCGACTACTATCTTTACTATGACGGCACGGAGCCCAGAACAGAGCCCTACCCCGGTACGCTCCTTCGCGTCGGAAGCTCGGGCAGTGACGTTTTGAAGATGCAAAGATATCTTAACATCATCTCCGACGTTTACACAAGTATCGGAAAGCTTGTACCCGACGGCATTTTCGGCTCAAGAACGAGAGCCTCCGTGCAGGCCTTCCAGAGAATATTCGGACTTTCCCCCGACGGCATAATCGGCCCGCTTACGTGGGATAGAATAGTAAGCGTTAAAAACGATATCGAAAACGGCTCGTTTAACGATTCTTTCCAGAATAATGCACCCATAGTAAACGATTCCGCCGCAATTCAGTTTAGCGAGCTTTCCCTCGGTAGCCGCGGCGACAGCGTACTTGAATATCAGCGCCTTGTAAACCGCATCGCAAACGAAAGCGGCGAAATATCTCCCGTAGAGGAAAACGGAATCTTCGGCTTTGCCCTCCAAAATACGACGAGGGCGCTTCAAAGACTTTTAGGCGTAAATGAAAACGGAAGACTTACACAGGACTTCTACGAAATGCTCAAAAACCTATAAAGAATCATTGAAAAAGGGCGTGATTTGCACGCCCTTTTTCGTTTTCCCGAAAGCGCCCTATTGATTTATCTCTTTGGGCGTGTTATAATATAAATATAACGATATTCACTTTCGAGGGAGGAGCTTATGTCTGTTTCGGACAAAGACGGCGCTTTATTTAAATATCAACTCGTCGACGCGTCGCATCAAAGCTACGATATGCGCTGTCACCTTCACGACAAAACGGAGCTCATATATGTAACAAGCGGTAATTTACGGCTTCGCTTGGACAAAAACGTGATAACCTTATGCGCAGGCGAGCTTTGTTATATAAGCGGCGGCGTGCTTCACGGCGGTGTCGGCACGGACTGCGTTTTTGAAACCCTCGTTTTCGATGCTTTGTCCGTTTTGGGACAAAATTCCTCTTTGAGAGAATATATTGCAAAAATCGAATCAGCTTTTTCCTCAGGAAATTGCCGCTTTGACGGCACCGCCGTCGCACCTCGCATCTTTTCTGCCGCAAGAACGCCAAAAGAAGCTTTTGAGCTTAACGTCATATCCGCGCTATGCGACTTTTACGTGGACGCCTCGGCGCTTTGTGAAAATAAAGACGCCATATACGATAAAAACTCTCTTTGGCAAGTGAAGACCGCCATAGCTTATATAGAGGCAAATTACAAAGAATCTATAACTTTAGAGCAGATTGCACACGTAGCGAAGCTTTCCCCGAAATATTTTTGCAGATATTTCAGGTCCGTCACAAACCGCACGCCGATAGATTATCTTAACCTATACCGCGTGGAAACGGCGTGTAAACTTCTTGACGAAGGCTTTTCGGTGTTGGAAACCGCCGATGAGTGCGGTTTTTCCGACGTAAGCTATTTCGTAAGGGCGTTTAAAAAGTATAAGGGCGTAACTCCGAAGCAATACGCGCTCAAAAAGGAGGGGCATTGTGCTGACTTCTCTTGAAAACCTAAAAAACAAAATACAAAACGGCTCGTACGATGCCCGACTTTTAAGGCTTTACGAACGCATAAATCCGCAGAAAAAAAGATATCTTTCTGCCTTAGAGGAATTCGAAAAAAGCTTCGCAGGCAATAACTGCTTTATAATATCCGTTCCCGCGAAAATAACTCTTGCAGGCGGTGCCGAAAGCAGCATAGCTATTATGTCTTCCGCAGAGCTTGATATGATAGCCGTCACGGCAAAGCGTGACGACGGTAAGATAGTTCTGCGTTTTGCTGACAAGGACGAGCCCGTTTCAATCGACTTATCAAGCCTTGACGTACGCAAAGACGAAAAAGGAAAGACCGAAGGCCTTATACGCGCTATTGCGGCGGGCTTTGCAAAATGGGAACTTAACATCGGCGGATTTGAAGCCTACGTACAATCCGACGTTTCGCCCGACTGCTCGTTTTTGCCTTGCCTTGAAGTGCTTTGCGGCACGGTGCTTGCATATCTTTACAACGACGATGCCATAGCGCCGTACAAGATCGCTTTGATAGCACGAAAGGCTCAAAGCGAAATTTACAGCGCACCCTGCGGACTTGAAGACGCGCTTACATGCGCTATGGGCGGCACTTTAAAGATGGATTTTGCGGATATCGAATATCCCGATTTTAAAAAATTACCATTTGACCCAAAACAAAACGGTTACGTGCTCTGTACGGTAAACACGGGCGCTCGCCACGGCCGACGTTTGCTTAATGAAGTGCAAACGGTAAAGCTGCTGTGCGAGCTTCTCGAAAACGATGACTTTGACGGCTTCATTTCCGCGCTTCGTTCTTACGGTGCGCGCAGGCGAGGCGGGGCGATAATGCTTTGCAAAAAAGCTCTCGGTAAAAAAGGTGCACTTTATTTGCAAAATGGCACACTGTTTGCATATGTGCCGAAGGAAAATTTTAAAGAATTCAAACAAAAAACGAAATCCGTATTCGGAAACAGCGCCGTATCTTCAATATCCGTGCGTCAATGCGGTACGGCTTTCTTTGCGTGAGGTAGTCTTGTATGAAACTCGTTATTTTAACAGCTCTCGGAGTTGGAGGAGCGACCGTTTTCGGCGCTCTGCTCGGCTTTTTATTTAAAAAAACGTCGCATAAATTCAGCGACGTCGTGTTAAGCTTTGCCGCAGGCGTAATGATGTGCGCTGCGGTCTGCGGTCTTATAATGCCCTCGTTGGAGGGGCAAAACAAGTTTGGCATACTGATAACCGTGGCAGGAGTATTATGCGGCGCGATAATGTTAAATCTTATTGACCGACTTGTACCGCATTTGCACAGAATGGCGGAAAAAGACTATGAAAGCCACCCCGCCGCAAACGAGCGTGTCGGCAAGATACTCTTGTTTGTACTTGCTATAGCGATACATAACTTCCCCGAGGGCATCGCAGCGGGTGTGGGATTCGGCACGGGCAACGACGCAGATGCCATAACCATCGCGGGCGGTATCGCCCTCCAAAATATACCCGAGGGCATGGTCATAATCGGCCCGATGATTTCGGTGGGTATCGGCAAGGGGAAAACATTTTTGATTGCCGCCGCGACGGGACTTATAGAGGTAGTCGGCACGCTTATCGGATATTGCTTCGTTTCTCTTTCTACGGCGATACTTCCGTTTGCCCTTGCTTTCGCGGGCGGCACCATGCTTTATATAATAAGCGACGAGATGATCCCCGAAACGCATGCCCACGGCAACGAAAGGGCTTCGACCTACGCTCTTCTTTTCGGATTCCTGCTTATGCTATGCGTGGACTTTTTCTTGGGATAATATAAAAAATCGGAATGGGCTTCGATGTTTCCCATTCCCTACAGCCTAAAAAACGCTCCCGATTTCTCAGGAGCGTTTTATTGTTATCTTATTTCGTCTGTGTCAATGCGGTTTAAGGAAATAATGTAGGTATTTACCTTTCCCGCATCTTGAGTGAAGTTAATTCCCTCTTCCATAAGCTCCTTACCGGTCTTGACGATATCCTTTTCCGTGCCTTCATCGTCGATGTTATGGAGAGTATATTCTCTGTCCTCCATAAGACCTGCAAGCTTTACGGTCTGTCTCATTATCATTGAAGACAAGCCTCTGGATACAACGAGCATTCCTTCCTGCCAGTCTTCTCTGTAAAGCTGGTATGCCTGCCAAGCCTTGTTGTCAGCCTTTACTTCAAGAAGCTGATAGTAGCTTCCGTACCAATACGGGCGAAGTTGCGCAAACTCTTGTGTTAATCCGACTATTTTATCGAAGCTCTCACTCTCGGTGTCAAAACCGCTTGGACCTTGTATGCTCGCAGAAGAGCTATATAAACATCTTGCATTGTACTGGCTTGAGCCTACAGGATATCCTGCGGCTGTGAGAGGAACCCAAAGAGCAAGGTTCTGCGTCATCTTCTGGTGTGCCTCGTAGAATGAAGCCGAATCGCCGGGATTGTTGAAGTCCGTTCTCCAAAGAGAAACCGAACGGCGCACAAGTTCGATGTCAAGACGTCTGCCGCCCGAAGCGGTGTTGTCGAGGAAGAAGTCGGGATTATACGCTCTTAAAGCGTCCCAAAGCTTATATTCGTTCGTGGTCCACTTGTTTTCCGTGTAACCTTGTCTGTAGAAGTTGGAGTCGTTTTCATTCTTAACGTCAACATCCGTATTGACGAGCTGATACTGTATATCCGTAAACAGCCAGTTTTTCAAAGGTGCGTTGCAGTTATCAAGACGAACACAGTCGACACCCTTGACATCATACATATACTTGTAGTAATCAATGAGCTTGTTAAGAACGGAGTCTTTGCTCATGTCAAGTCTGCTTCCGTAAGCAAGTTCGTTTGCGGCAGGGTTGCTCTTTACTAAATAGTCGCTGTCGATGAGATTGTCGAGGTTGGGATACTTGTCTTTATACTGTGATATCTCTTCTTGTGTCAAGATATTCGTCTTGGTGGGACCTGCGCTCTCGGCTATGCCGCCTGCGGGATTGGGGTATTCGCTGTGGGAAAGTCGTCTGTCGAATATCATCCACCAAACCATAAATCTGAACTTCGTGTTATTTGCTGCGTTGGTATCGTCGACGAACTTACCTATTTCTTCGAGTCCGTTCGGGAACAAGAAATCGTTTTCAATATAGTCGCCCATAAACTCTACCCAAGCAGGATATTTTGCGTTGGGAGAAGTTGCGTTGTTAAAGGTTGTCGTGGGATTTCCTGCGATAAAGGTCTTCCATCTTGCCGCATCGCCGGCTTTATCGGTGTTAAATGCTGCTTTAGAGGAGTAAATAAGGTTACTGCTCCAACCTGCATCAAACCAAAGAAGGTCGATTGCAGCGCCCGCTTTTATATAATTGTTAAAGCTCGTCTTAACCGTTTCTGCGTATGTGCCGCCCCAGAAATTCACGGCGATTGGAGAAACGAAATTGTTTGCGTTGGTGGAATCGTTGTCGTTATCGGGAGTGTAGTGAGAGAACATCATCTCTCTCCAGATATTGTGTCCGTACTCGCGGTCGCCCTCAAAGTACGTGAGAACTATTCTGGGAGCTTCGATTGACTCCCCGGGCTCAAGGAAGGTGGAGAGGTTTTGCTGACCTGCCATAATGACAGCGTTTCCCTCACCGTCCTTTCTGAATCTTCCTTCCCACTGTCCCGACCAGCCTATAGCCATCATAATTCCCTTGTCGTCGCCGATAAGGTCAAAATAGGGGAATCCGTATCCGGAAGAGGAGAATCCTATGCCGTCAGACTCGCCCGTGGGGCAAAATACGGTGTTTTGGTTAGTTACCTTGATGTTACCGGGAGCATCTTTCTTCTGCTCAACGAAACTCTTCGTGAGGTTTCTTTCAACCAAGTCAAAGTCCGTAGCATCTGCGAAGCTTCCGATAAGAGTCGTAAGCTTAATGGGTCCGCTTCCTTTTGCAAGGGGATATTTCGAATCAATTGCGTAAAAATCCCTGATAACGGGTGAGCGCTTATCGGACACGTTTTCTACAACCGTCTTAATATCGGCAGTAGGAACGTCGCCGTAAAGAATTACCGTCGTTGTGAACACAAGAGAGGAAGCGCTGTCCGTGTAGGTCTTTTTAAGAACCTTATTGCCGTTTTCTTCCGTTTCGGTAACTTCGCTTGCCGTCCATCTTTTCTTGAGATCGTCAAAAGACACCTCAAGATTCGAGACGTTATTTCCGCCGAGAGCTGCTACTTCCTGAAGCCCTGCAGAGAAAATAGATCCGCCCTCAAGCTGTTCTCTTACCCATTTTTCAAGCTCGGCACGCATTTTTGCGTATTGGCTCGTTTTGTGATACTGGGGATAGAACGTATCCGTGATGATTATTTTTCCGTCATCTTCGTTTACATTCACGTTTTGCTCGTTATCCTTGTCGGGATTGTCGGGCGTTTCGGGGGTTTCGTTTTTTCCGCAGCCCGCAAAAGCAGACACTATCATAAGCATCGCAAGCGCAAGCGCAAGAAATTTTGCAAATCTTGTCTTCATTTATGAAGCCTCCTTATATTAATACAGTTCATTTTAACACAATCATAAATAAATTTCAATATATATATTGCATATTATTTGTGTCTTTTATGTGGCTATTTGCACAAATCGGGGTTAGGCTTAACCCTTTTTCAATTTCGCATACGCCGCCATAAGCTTCTTCGTGCCGACCTTGTCAAAGGCGACCTCGTAAAGCGTATCGCCGCCGAGGCTTGTGACGCCGACAACGAGCCCTTTACCGAATATCTTATGCTCCACGGAGTCTCCTACCTTGAAAGTTTCCGCAGGAGCGGCGGGCTTCGGGGGAAGCGTAACGGGCTTTGCGGATTTCGGCGGAATATATTTGAAATCGTCCGCCGTATCTCTCTTTGAAAATCCCGCGCCGCCGAAATATCCGCCGCTATACGCACGGCGCGCGGTCTTGACGACCTCGTTTTTATATTCGTCCGCTATCTCCGAGATAAAGCGCGAGGGCGGATTGGAATTTGTCCTTCCGTAGAGCATACGCTCTCTTGCGTGCGTTATATAAAGCTCCTTTTCGGCTCTCGTAAGCGCAACGTACGCAAGGCGTCTTTCTTCCTCTATCTCGCTTTCGCTGACCGTTCTTAAGCCGGGGAATATGCCCTCCTCCATACCGGGTATGAATACCCACGGAAATTCAAGGCCTTTAGCGGAGTGTACGGTCATCATCGTGACGGCGTTTGCCTTCTCGTCGTAATTGTCAACGTCCGCGATAAGCGACACTTCTTCAAGAAAGCCCGTAAGCGTCGCTTCGGGATTTTCTTCGGCGTGGCTTGCCATATTACCCGCAAGCTCCTTTAAGTTTTCCATGCGCTCGATGCCTTCTTCGCCTTTTTGAAGAAGCATATCGGCGTATCCGCTTTCGTTGATAAGCCTCTCGGCGAATTCTCCGAGAGGGAGCTTTTCTGCGTAAAGCTTTACTTTTTCCATAAAATCGTAAAACTTATAAAGCTTATCCCTACACTTCGAAAGCGCCTCGTATTCGCCTGCGCGCGAGATGATATCGTATATATACGTGCTCTCTGCCGCCGCAAGCTTACGAAGAAGCTCTACCGTCGTGTCGCCTATGCCCCTTTTGGGCACGTTTATTATTCGCGCAAGGCGCGTGTCGTCCCTCTCGTTTACGGCAAGCTGCATATAGGCAACGATGTCCTTTACCTCGGCGCGCTCGTAAAAGCGCACGCCGCAAAGCATACGATAGGGTATGGCGCTCTTTGCAAATACCGTCTCAAAGCCCGCCGACTGCGCGTTCATTCTGTAAAGAATGGCGTTATCGGAAAACTTGCCGCCTGCGCTTACATTTGTAAGAATTCCGTTGGCAACATAA
>CALCTE010000009.1 GCA_937893885.1 uncultured Clostridia bacterium
AGGAGCTTGCTCCTGCAAAGCCGAAGCTATCACCGGGACGAACGGTTATTCTCAAAGAGCCCGGACACACCTTTGGTTCATGTTATTGCCAGAACAGTGTTTGCGGGTGTAATGCGTTTGTTATCGTCAAGCAAATCAACGATGATAAGTACCTGCTTCAATGCAATGGGTGTGACTGGACGTACTATGCCGTCAAGGACAACATTACAGTTATTTCATAATAGCACGAAGCAAAATTAAAAAAGGTTTTGTGATAGAAAAATTTGATAACTGAATAATCGAAATTGAAAAACAAAAAAGTGAGGTTGCATTAAAATGAAAAAGATAATTGTTTTGGCACTTGCCATTTGTATGATCTGTTGCTGTCTTGTTGCTTGTAACAGCGCAGAGGACACGGAGCAAAAGTTTTCAATCTATTTTGGATTGAACGACAAAGATACGGGCACGCAGGTGCTTACCGTTGAGGAAGCGCAAGCGGCTGCTCGTAAAATCATTACGGATAGCGGCTTCGGATATACCGAATATGTTACTCACGGTGGGTACGTGGAAAACGGCGTTGTGATTGAGAACGATACGCTCGTGTATATGATGATCTTTATTGAGCGAGCAGATGTAGAGGCGGTTGCAAAAGAAATCAAGGATGAACTCAATCTTGCATCTATTCACATCGAAGAAAGCTCCGCATCATTCAAGTTCTTTGAGTGATCGTGTCATTTGGGAGAAAGGATATGAGCATTATCAGTAGAAAACAAAAAAGAGTAAATGCTGTTTCAAAAACACTTCGATTGATCTCGGTTGCCTTAATCGTTGTTCTTGCCATATTGTGTATTTCCTCCTGCGGCTCGGATAAGCGAAGCGAGGATATCTACATATTGTTCACTAACGACGTGCATTGCGCGGCAGATACGAATATCGGGTACGCAGGGCTATCGGCATACAAGCAATCAATCGAAGCAAAAAGCAAATACGTCACCCTTGTTGACGTGGGCGACGCCGTTCAAGGAGATTACGTTGGAACGGTTTCAAAGGGCGCGTTTTCTATTGAGCTGATGAACGCGGTAGGATATGATCTTGCGGTTCTCGGCAACCACGAATTTGACTACGGTATGGAGCAGCTTTCCTCTTTGATAAGCTCCTCAAACGCAAGCTATCTCGGATGTAATATTACCTATTCGGGATCGGGCAACGGCATTGTATCTCAGTTGAAGCCCTACGAAATCATATCCTACGGAAAGGTTGACGTAGCGTTTATAGGTGTTTCCACTCCCGAAAGTATCACGGATTCCACTCCCTCCAACTTTATGGAAAACGGCGAGTTCGTTTACGACTTTGCTACCGGAGAGGACGGACAGAAGTTGTATGACACGGTTCAGAGAAACATTGACGAATGCAAAGACAAAGGTGCTGAGTACATCGTGATTCTCTCTCACCTTGGAGATAACAGTGAGTCCTCGCCCTATACCTCACTTGAGCTGATACAAAATACGACCGGAGCAGACGTTCTGCTGGACGGTCACGCGCACAGCGAGATCCCCTGTATGATCCTTGACGATAAGGACGGAAACGAGGTGCTTCTTTCCTCTACCGGAACCGAGCTTGAGAATATTGGTCAGCTTGTCATTACCGAGGAAGGCACGATTACCGTTGGCTTGATTTCGGATTACGGCAAAAAGGATGCAAATATTCAAAGCAAGATCGACGCGGAATACGCAGTTTACGAGCAAATGCTGAAGCAAAAGGTTGCAGACACCGCATTTGCACTCTCTCGGTACGATTCTGACGGAACCCGTATCGTGCGAAACAGAGAGACCGCCCTTGGCAATCTGTGCGCGGATGCGTATCGGTACGTTTCGGGCGCTGATATTGCCTTTGTCAACGGTGGTGGGATCCGCGCGGATATCGAGGCGGGAGAGATCGCCTACGAGGATGTCATAGCCGTTCACCCTTACGCGAATACAATCTGCATGGTAAAGGCGAGCGGACAGGAGATACTTGACGCCTTGGAGTTTGCTTGCAGAAGCACGCTGGCAGTGATTGACGACGGCGAGAACGGCGGTTTCTTGCAGGTTTCGGGCATTAAATTTACGATTGATACCTCCGTTGCCTCGTCGGTGACGATGGATGAGAACGAGATGTTCGTTTCAGTCGGAGAAACGAGACGTGTCAAGGACGTTTATGTGTTATCGGACAGCGGCGAGTACCTTCCGATTGACGTAAATGCGGAATACACCGTTGCTTCTCACAACTATATGATAAAGGAACAGGGCGACGGTTATACGATGTTTGCGGACAACGAGCTGCTGATCGACGAAGGAATATACGATTATGAGGTACTGATCGCATATATCCAAAGCTTCGCGAATGGAACGATATCCGAGCAGTACAGAACCACGGAAGGCAGAATTTCCGTAAAATAATTTGAGAAAATATTATACCTTTTCATTTCTGGATCGTATAAATAGGTGAAAAGGAAAAACAAAACTCAAAATCCAAGGAGGATTTTCAAATGAATCAGGAACTTATTATCAAAGCAAAGGCGGCAAAATCGGTCGAGGAACTTCTTGAATTGGCAAAGGCAAGCAACGTGGAGCTGAGCGAGGAGCAGGCAAAGGAATATTTTGCAAAGCTCAATCCCACAAAAGGCGAGCTCTCCGATGATGAATTGGATGACGTGTCCGGTGGCGGCTGCGGAGAGAGCAAAACCAAGTACTGCCCCAACTGCAATTCCGAGCTTCGTATGATCAGCGAGGGAACGGGTAATTTTTCTATGAAATTCTATTACCTTTGCGATTCCTGCGGTTATAAGGAAAAGCAGTAAAGCGTCAATGGCTGTAAAAGCAAAGTTACAAAATCATAAAGGAGGATAATAACTATGATGAACGAAGAAATGATTGCAAAGGCGAGAGAGGCGAAATCGGTTGAAGAGCTGATGGCTCTTGCGAAAGAAAACGGCATTGAACTGACCGAGGAAGATGCAAAAATGTATTTTGAGCAGTTGAACGCGAAAAAGGGCGAGCTTTCCGATGATGAGTTGGATGCTGTTGCAGGTGGCGGATGCCTTGGCGAAGAGGAGAGATATTGTCCAAACTGTCAGACACGGCTTGAAATGCGCGGAAGTTGTCACGGTCTCAATTATTTCTACCAATGCAATAACTGCGGATACGAAGAGCCCCAATAAATAACCGTAAAACGAAGGCTGTTGAGAGAACATAAACAACTCCCGAAATCAAATAGAAGGAGGATGATACCTATGTTGAACGAAGAAATGATTGCGAAGGCGAGAGAGGCAAAATCCGTTGAGGAATTGCTTGTGCTGGCAAAGGAAAGTGAAATCGAGCTGACCACCGAGCAGGCCAAGGAGTTTTTTGCTCAGCTCAATCCGCCAAAAGGAGAACTCTCCGACGACGAACTCGAGGCTGTCGTAGGCGGTGTATCTGACGGGACGGAACCTTTTAACCCCAACGATATCCGATATTATGATTTTGTTCGGATCGAAAACTATACATGTCGTTCCTGCGGACGGGTAAATCCCACGGCAGTTGTCACAGAGCTTATTGAAAGGCATGGAGATGCCCCGTTTCTTGTTGCAGAATTTCAAATGGACTGTTGTAAAGCAGTTTCCGTTATGCTGCACATAGGAAATACCCACAGAGCAGAGTTTTCAATGAAGGATGTCAAAAGAATTTGAACTTCGCAGAACTTCAAAATTAACAGAGTATAAAAGAGAGTAAATATATTATGAACGAAAACAAAAAAACGGGCGGCTGGCCCCATTGAAGACGACGAGCTGGATAACGTATCCGGTGGGATGAGACCGGTAACGGAGGACACCGTTATCTGCCCGAGATGTGGTCATGACTATAGGGCTGCCCGAAACAAAAGCGTATCTGAATGCCCCAAATGCGGATGCCGCTGGAATATCGATACCGGAGAAATCCTAAACTGATTATTTTTAGAATTTGATAAAGGTAAAAATGTATTACATACTTAACCCACATATCGCTCTCCGTTCCTGGTGGCGCACGCCTTTTGCATACTACATCAAGGGAGTGCGTGACGCGCAGAGATTGACGAAGGAAGAATTTGAATTTCTTTCTCTTTGCGACGGAAAAAACGAGCTTGAGGACGGAGAGCTTGCAAAAACACTGACGCGGAAAGGCTTGATCTCTTCCTGCGACAAGGGAGAAAGAACGCTTGATCCGTGGCAAAAAATGAATATTGACAACCGTTATTTTCCGGCAATGAACTGGATGATCACGGGAAAGTGTAACTATAACTGTCTGCATTGCTTCAACGCCTCGGACAACTCTCCGCT
Source organism: uncultured Clostridia bacterium (assembly GCA_937893885.1). Taxonomy (GTDB): domain Bacteria; phylum Bacillota; class Clostridia; order Oscillospirales; family CAG-272; genus CALCTE01. Next base: position 4,316 of record CALCTE010000009.1, read on the forward strand.
GATGAGCGAATTTACGCTTGAAGAAGCCGAGAAGCTGCTCGACGAGGCGCAGGCGTGCGGCATCAACGCATTTACCGTTACGGGCGGTGAACCCATGTGCCACAAGCATTTCTTTGAGATCATCGAGGGCATCTATCGGCGCAATATGTTCGTGGAGGAGCTTAACACCAACGGGTTTTATATCACGCAGGAGGCTCTTGACCGAATGAAAGCCATCGGCTGCTATCCTCTTATTAAAATCTCCTTTGACGGACTCGGACACCACGATTGGCTGAGAAACCGCAAAGGAGCTGAGGAAGACGCGCTTCGTGCCATCAAGCTCTGCGTTGACAACGGTTTTCGCGTGAAGGTACAGACCAACGTACACAGACGGAATATCGATTCTATGCTCCCCACCGCCAAGCTGCTTGACGAAATGGGCGTATATGAAATGCGAATTATCCGCACGACCGAGGTTCCGAGATGGAATGAGAATGCCAAAGGCGCGACTCTGGAGCTTGAGGAATACTACGACCGTATGCTTGCATTTGCAGAGACGTATATTGCGGACAAGCACCAAATGAACATCGACATCTGGCAGTTTATGTCGATATTCCCGAACAGCCGCTCCTACCGTATGCGCCCGATAGAATGCGGTATCGGTGAGTACCGAGACTCAATTCCCGTGTGTCGCGGCAATCGCGGTATGATCGCAGTTGCGGCAAGCGGCAACGTATATCCCTGTATGCAGTTATCGGGGACATACGATGCGCGGAATCAATATCTTGGTAATGTGAAAGCAGACGGGTTGACTCCCCTTTTGCAATGCGGCCGGTATCTTGCCGAAGTATGTACGACTGTCGGTGAGCTCGCTTGTGCAAACGAAAAATGCGGAGGCTGCAAGTATTTCAAGTATTGCGTAGGCGGATGCCGGGCAATCGCATATGCTCTCACGGGGGACAAAATGGGAGCAGATCCCGCAAAATGTCTCTTTTTCAACAACGGTTATTACGAAAAAATCATTGAAGTTATGGCGGGGTGGCATAACCGCGCCCCGATGGAGAAATGAACATGGAAAGAATGTTATCACGGCTTTTTGATTATCAGCGCTTTGCAAACAACAAAAGAATAGCG
>CALCTE010000010.1 GCA_937893885.1 uncultured Clostridia bacterium
CTTGAAGGACAAGACCTTCTGTTAAAATCATATTGCCGTCGTTGTCAAGCACCAAGTCTATACCAAACAAGTCATGATAAAAAGCTCTCGATCTCTCTATATCTTTAACAACAATCAGAATGTTCTTCAGCTTCATATTGTATCTCCGTCAAATTCTTATTTATCGGTGAGTTTATTATATCATATTTCTATGCACTTTTCAATCGGCTTCGATGGTATTTGCCATTTTTGACACAAATTTTGAGGGCACCTTAGTCGGCGCCCTCTTTTCGTTTTGCCTTTTCTTCTGCGATCTCCGCTTTCGCTTGGCAATGGCTCTGTCACTCCGACCAAAAAGGCTCAGGAAACAATGTTTTCTGAGCCTTTTCTTTGTTTACTGCGGAGCAATTATTGAACCTTGTCGACTTAATTAAGAATCTAATTTGTCTTTCATTTATCCGGATCGTTTTTGAAACACAAGCCTAAATTTGTGTATCGATTAAGCGAATTATTTTCCTTCGAGATAAAATCCCAAGAAGATAAATAATTATCACAAACGGAAAAATCGGACTCTGAAATCAAAGATAAGAAACCTGGAATATTGTCTTTGTACTGTTTGGCAAAACGATACGAAAGTTCCTCTTTCTCTTCATCCGAACAATTTAGTTTGTTAAACAGAACATGCTCAAGGTTGCATGACATATAAAATACACTATATGGAATATTCCATACTTTTGAAGTTCTGCTTATCTTCAATAGATTGGCTCTCTTTTGCAGATTCCTTTCAATCACTTTTTGAGGTTCAGGAGCTCTAATCGCTTCGGTGGAATAAATAAATCCACTTGCCTCACGATCCTCTACTACTTTATCATTAGCTATAAATGCTCCGTCGGTATCTACCAAATGTATAACTCTTTGAAAATGTTTAGATACAAAGTGACTACCGACTGCATATTCTTTAATTACATCAACAACATTTTCAATAATGTTGCTGGGTGTAATTCCGTTTTCTGTAGTAATATCGCGATGCAAAATTTCTACATGCACTTCATTCGAATCAAAAATTTTTGATAGAATTAATGCAAGTGCATCATGATCCGACGGACCCTCGACAATCACAAAAACGATTTTTTTACGAGCCACTAAATTCACCAGCCTCTCTGAAAGCCAATGCTATTTCATAGTTATTTGTATGCTCGTAAACAATCTCGCTCTGTTCTCCTAAGATGATGTCTCTATAGTAGAAATCTCTAAGGTTGTTATTCGATTTGACATTGCTGAAGCGTATGTATCTGTTTGATGGATTTGTCGTAGTGAAAGCAATGAATCCCTTATCTAATGTTTCAAGAGGACGAAGATTGTGAGATGTAAATATCAATTGTCCTTTTCCTTTTTCGGATATAATTCTAAGTAATTCACCCAACAAGTATTCAAATACACCAGAATCCAATTCATCAATTGCGACAGTAATCTGCGGTTTGTTGTAAACAACTATCAATAATTGAAGGATTGAAACAATTTTCTTGATTCCATCAGATTCATTTGCTAACGCTATTTTTTGACTGTTTTTATTAGACACAAGATAGATTTTTGATCCAACCTTATTATTAGGTAAGATGTCCGATTCAACTTCTTCAACACCAATAGTTAAACCAGGGATAATCTGTTTTAATACAATGTTCATGTTATCAACTACTTTTTTCACAACATCTACAGCATCCTGCGGTATAGAAGTTGTTCCATCAAGTTGAATCATCAAATTACCTATTGCACCAGAGTTTTTATCTTCTATTTTAAATGCAAGGGGTAAGGCATTTAATGAAATTAAACCTGTATTAGATGTGTCAAATACAAATAAACCAAAGTTACCATAGTAAACAAGAGCTTCGATAAGATAATGGTATTTCTCATTTAAAGGTGAGTTTTTCCTGATTACATTTAATAATTCTCTTGAGAATATAAATGACCTTGATGTGTGTGCAGCTATTGTTTTGAATGCATACACATCATTTCCAATCTTTTTATTCTTACCAATTAAGATCTCATATTTTTTTTGGGGTTCAAATGCCAAATCCGAGTCAATAGATGCATCAATTAAAGGTTTCAAAATATTTCTTGTTTCAGCATCTTCATAAGAGCAACTCAAAATTTCATCATAAATTACCGTTCTGTATTTATTGTCATTATTATCCGGAGCATCAACATTTTGAGTTGTTTCATCAAGTTCTCTTTTTAATTTAAATTCATATGTAACATCATATTGACTATTTATATTTTGATTAATAACCTTAAGTGTATATTTAATATACGCGAACTCTGCATCAACATTAATAAAATCAGCATATTTTATGGGAATTTTTGCACCACTAAATGCTAACTTTAAAAGTGCAATGGCATCAATCATTGCTGTTTTTCCAGAACCATTCTGTCCATATAAACCCAAAATGCTGGCCTTGTAATTCTTTTTTGCGTTTTCGAACGATATTGTTCCATTTACCACATTTTTAAAATTCTTGATGGTTATATCCATAATTCTAACAATTGCATTATTCATAATCTTCCTCCTTATGATTGATGCATTAAAATTATATCACCAGTTTGCATTTTTGTCAATACAAATCTCGATTTTTTCACATTTTGTTTCGATTTCTTATTTTCACGCGACGTTTTTCGACGTATTTTTCCATTTTAAGTGTTATTGCCTTGGACAAACATGCAATTAATCTCTTTGTTTACTCCGCACCAACCATTGAGGGCACCGTTACTCGGCGCCCTCTTTTCGTTTTGCTTTTTCTTGTGCGATCTCCGCTTTCTTTTCAGCAATCATCTCGGCGAGTTTGATTTCGCACTGTTCGCGCGTTTCGGCGTAGACGTTGAACTTCTTTCGCTTGCCGTTTGGCAAGCGCGGATAGAAGCTGACTTCCCAGAGGTGATCGTTAATTTGATAGATGCATCCGGTACCTGACTTGCGGATCTTTCTCGGGATCGGCTCGGGATGTGGCTCTGTCGGCTCGTACGTTGCGTTTACGGGCGTGTTTGTGCTCTGCTTGGGTGTTTGCTTTACCTCGGGCATCTTGGCATCTGTACCGCCGATCTTGCGGTCGATGTTCACCGCCGCCTGCATCTGCATCGTGTCGGTCATATGGCTGTAGATATCGAGCGTGGTCGCCGCCGATACGTGACCGATGGTTGCCGACAGGGTTTTGACATCCATTCCGTTTTCCAGCGCCATGGTCGCGAAGGTATGCCTGAGGTCGTGGAAGCGGATCAGCGGAAGCTCCGCTTTCTTCAGGAGCACCTTCATTCGATTGTAGGCTGAGTCGGGATAGAGGGGCTGCTCGGGCTTGTAGAGATTTGGGAAGATCCATTCGCATGGGGAGACGTTTCCGTACCATAATTCTTCAAGGATGTTCATTCTGCACCTCCGTGATAAAGAGAGAGCGGCCCCGCCTCGGGAAATCCCGATTCAGAACCGCTCTGTTTTTACTACTTACTTGTTTCTTCTGTGTCATATGCACTACCTCCTTTTCGTGGTAGCACACACAATATCACAGAAAATGGGCAAAGTCCAGAGAGAATCGAATAACTATTGATTATTAATTATCGTTGCTTTGCTACCGCCGCTTTTTTCTTTGGTAACAACGATCTGCTTATCAATACGCTCTTTCAACTCGGTAACGTGCGAGATAATGCCAACAAGACGGTTGCCTTCTGTAAGGTTCTGCAAAGCTCGCATTGCCTGATTGAGAGACTCATCATCAAGAGATCCAAAACCTTCGTCAACAAACATTGTATCAAGTTTGATACCTCCGGCTGAAGATTGGATTTCATCGGACAACCCGAGAGCCAGAGACAAGGATGCCTTGAAAGATTCACCACCGGAAAGAGTTTTGACACTTCTTTCCGTTCCGTTGTAGTGATCTATAACATCGAGCTCCAAACCGCTTTGGCTGCGATTGTTCTCTGCTTCCTTACGGCGCTTTAATTCGTATTGACCACCGGACATCACCATAAATCTCGTATTTGCGCGTGCAATAATTCGATCAAAATAGGTCATTTGGATATACGTTTCCAGCATAATCTTCTCTTTACCACTGATGTTTCCATTAGCAGTATTAGAAAGAGCCTTCACCCATGACCATTTTGCTTCAACGGCTAATACTTCTGCTGACTTTGCTTTTATTTCTTTTTCCGCAGATTCATTTGCCGCTTTTCTTGCATTGATAACTTTTTTCTTTTTATCGATTTCGCCATTTCGCTCTTTAAGTTTTTGCTGCTTTACTTTTACCGAATCTTCGTCAATTTCTTTTGCATCTGCAAGTGTTTTTTCCGCTTCTTTAATTGCCGCCTTAAATCCGGCGATTTTCTCGTTCTGCGATTTCACAGCATCGTCTGCCGCCTTGTAAGCATCTTCAAGTTTTTTCTGTTCTCCTTGAAGTGCCTTCTTGACTTCTTTTGCTTTCTTCTCGCTTTCGTATTTAAGCTTTTCGACAAGCTCATCTATGCGTGTTTTTAAGGATATCAGCGTAGCGTTGTTTCCTGATAACGTTTTATCATTTTCACTTGTCGAATTAATTAAATCGTCGCGCTCCTTATTCTTTTTCGGAAGCAATTCGTCAATTTCATCTCTACGGTCTATCTTCTTCTGCTGCTCATCAATGGCATTCTGCACTTCCTCCAGGACGGTAGCGATCTCTGCGATTTTATTTTTAATTAATCCATCAGCATCGTCTATAGTTACATTGCCGAACATCTCTCCAAGCATTGACAAAACAGCATTTCGTTTTTCATCTGCTTGTCCTTTGGTTTTTGCAGCCTTTTCGCTCGCACTCTGCGCTTCTTTTTGAGCCAATTCATATGCGGATTTACTTTCGTCGAGTTGCTCTTTCGATGGCGCATTTTCAGCTTTTACAGCCTTTATTGGATGGTTTGTTGATCCGCAAACGGGACAAGGGATCCCATCAACAAGAGTTTCCGCAATAATACCGGCTTGTTCATCAAGATACATCTTAAACAGTTCTTGGTATTCTGCATCCCTTAGCTGAACAGCTTCAACACATTCGGAATACGTTTCCTGGTCTTTCTTTAATTGCTTTTCAAGCTTTTCTAAAGCTTTTAACTCCTTAGATATATCTTTAAGTGATTTTCGTTTATCTTCTTCTTTTTGTTTCTTTGCTTCCAGCTCTGCTTTTTCTTTATCGGCTTTTTCGAGCGTTTTTCTTTCCTCCGAAAAAGCCTCCGTCTCTTTCTTTAAGGATTCAAGTTTTACTTTTGCTGTATTAAGTTCATCTGATAGCTTGTCTGTCCCTTTTTGAAGCGCATCTCTTTCCTTAATCTTATTATCCAATTCTTGATATTCAGGAATCTCCGCTTCAATAGCTGCGATTTGATTTCTGATATCTTCAACTTTAGGCTTGTTTGCTTCCTCGGATTGGAGATTAGTTTTCAGTATTTCTAACGCCGCAAGTGCTGCACCCAAGTCGGACTTGGACTTTTCAAGCGACTTCCTTGCCTTGTTCCAAGTTTCGTGATTGGTTAAAACAGCTGTTATTTCCTCCAAGGATTTGCCGATATTCTTCTGCTCATCATCAAGCTTCGCTTCCTCTTCCTTATCGTTTGCAATAAGCGTTGAAAGAAGCCCCAACGTTTCCTCGGTTGAACACATTCCCGCCTTGGCATTTTTGACTTTGATTGATAAAACGTCGTCATCGTCACATACTATACCGTTTATATATTGTCGTATGCTTGCGGATATCGTTTCATATTCTTTGCCTAATTTTCCAGATTCGTTCTTCAATCTCTCTTGAAGAACATAATAACAGCGAGTGCGGAATATTTTCTGGAATATTTTTTTGCGGTCGTCGGTCGAAGCCAATAATAGCTTTAAGAAATCGCCCTGAGCGATCATCGCAATTTGTGTGAACTGATTACGATCAATTCCCATAATCTCTTCAACTGCGCGGTCTACCTCGCGAAGCTTGGTGACTACTCTGCCGTCGGGATAGTGCAATTCGACATTCGCCTTTTCTGTTGTAAAACCTTCACCTCTCGTCTTGGGGCGTTCATATTCCGGATTTCGTTTTATGTAATATTCTTTTCCGGCATATACAAATGTCAATTCAACTTCAGTAGGAGTCTCTGCATTCGCATACTTAGAACGAAACATAGTCGACTCGCGATTATCTCCGCTTGCCTCTCCGTACAGAGCAAATGTGATTGCATCAAAAATCGTAGTTTTTCCTGCTCCGGTATCTCCGGTTATCAGATAAAGTCCATTCGTCCCCAATTCGCCCAGATCAAGCACAGTCTTGGATGCATATGGCCCGAATGCAGACATAATTAATTTGATTGGTCTCATTTTTCATCCTCCCATACTTGTTCAATTAAATCCTCAACGAATGCCTTCTGCTCATCGCTCATTGGTTGATTATTTTGAAGCTCATAAAAATCAGAAAAAAGCTCGATGGGCGTTTTTGTTTCAACATCTACGGCACCATCCACCTGAGCCACACTTCTTGTGCGCCTATTGTCATAATCCAATTTCATAAGATTATGGTAAACAGTTCTGAGTTTTCCTATCGCGTCAACTATATCTTCCTCATCTGTTAGCGTAATATGTACATAATCTTCTTGATAGGTTGTATTCTCATAGAAACTTTTCAGCATAATATCATCATATTTGCCTTTGATTTCCACCATATCGCGCATGGGATCCAAAGGAACAGTTCTGATAGTAAGGTTACCTTTGTTTGCAAGTTCTACGATTGTAACTGATTTTTTATCCTTAACTTCGGAGAAGGAATATTTAAGCGGAGTGCCGCAATACCGAACTCGTTCGGAAGTACAATCCTGGGGACTATGAATGTGCCCAAGTGCTACATAATCAAACCCATCAAAAACAGATACGTCAACGTTATCTGAACCACCAACAGATAAATCTTCGGATTCCGAGCGTAGTGCTCCGGTGACAAACTGATGTGTAATCAGAATATTTCTTCCACTCTGATCTATGTTCATTTCTGCCACAGCGACACGTATTGCATCAGTGTAGGTTTCGATCTCCTCTTCAAAGAATCTCCGCACATGGACCGGCTTTATAAATGGAAGCATATACACATTCACGTTGCCGTGCTCATCCGAAATAACAAACGGCGTAACCTTACCATTATACACCTGGGAAATATGTATTCCACTCTGATCCATCAAACGCGAACCGAACGACATTCTTTCGGGAGAATCGTGGTTTCCGCTAATAACAAACACCTGAAGATTTCTTTTAGCAAGGCAAGTCAAAAAAACGTCGAACATTTGCACAGCCTCAGCCGACGGAATTGATTTGTCATATACGTCACCTGCAATAATAACCCCTTCAGGTTTTTCATAATCGATAATGTTGATTATCTTTTTAAGAATAAACTCCTGATCCTCAATCATAGAATATTCATTTACTCGCTTGCCAAGATGAAGGTCTGAAAGATGTATAAACTTCATAACTATCCTCTTTCTAAATCAATACCCCATCACAATGATCCACTTCATGCTGAATGATCTGCGCTGTCCAGCCGGTGTAGGTTTTGATGCGGGTTTGCAGTTCCAAGGTCTGATACTTGACCTTGATGGATTTATAGCGTTTGCAAGGACGGGGGCCGCCGAGCAGGGACAGACAACCTTCCTCGGTGTCGTAGGCGCCGTCCTTCTTGATGATTTCGGGATTGAGCATCACCGTATAAATGCCCTCGGCTGAGCCTCGGGCGGGAGCTCGTCCGCTCTCGTCGAGAAAGGCGATGATGCGCTTACGCACACCGATCATATTCGCCGCCATACCGACACAAGTCTCCTTGTGCGCCATCAGCGTATCCAGCAAATCCTGCGCGACCTGCAGATCTTCTTTCGTTGCGACCTCCGACTTCCCTGCAAGAAATATCGGATCGTGCACCAGTTCTTTGATCATATCATTTCACTCCACAAGTCCAAAATGCTTGGCGATCATATCACAAACCTGTTCTCTCGTATCCAAACCATTATCCTCACGCATAACCGTGAAAAATCCGCTGTTTGCGTATTCGTCGTAGTGCTCCTTGCTGTTGATTCGAGCAAGACCTTGGCGATAGTTTTCCATTACTGCCGCAGGATCGTCGCAACTATCGATCACGTTTAAGAGAAACTGCTTTTCCGGATCACTGCGGTCGAAGAAACGCTCGACGCTCATAGATTGAGGGGAAAGCATCACCACTACGTGATCGTAATCTGTGATTTCTTTCAGTATATCGATGGGAATACAGGTGTCCACAATCACCTTCTTGTCTTGCGATATGGCGATCAGCTCGGCGACCTCAAACTCTGCTGCCTCGCGACCGACGGCATAGAGCCAACGTTCATACTCCTCCGGCGTGCGGGTGACGAAATCTTTCCAATCCGTGAGGCTTCGGTTGTAGCAGAGGTCGGGGTGCGTTTCGGGCGTCGCTACGATCTCGGATACCGCCATATGATAGTTTTCGCCGCAACAAATCATATCGTAACGCTCGGCAAGCATCTTCACGGTGGTAGACTTGCCCGCATAGGCAGTCCCCGTGATGAAATATACGTTTTTCAGATAGTGCTTCAGGATGTTGTTTTCGATCTTCATTTTTTCACCTATTTGTTCTATTCTACTCCCTGCATATCCATGAGCTCGCACAGATCTCCAAAACTCTTGTCATACTGTGCCCCAGAGATCGCACCGTTTTGAAGGAAGGTATCGAGCGTTTTTCTCTGATGGCGGAAGAGCTCGACCTTTTGAAAGCGTTCCTTGGTCATCAACATCACGTAACCTGTACGGATTTCATTTACCTGCGGTACCAAAAGACCTTTGGTAGTGTGATGATAGACAAAGCCCAGCTTTTCTTGCACTCTGCGGGATTTCTCGTTATGATCATAACGTCCGCACCAAACAGCATTGACGCGCAGATCCTCAAAAGCGCGGCGAAGAAGCGTTTTTGCCGCCTCCGGAATAAGTCCTTGTCCCCAAAACGGTTTGCCAAGCCAATAGCCCAATTCGCATTCATCCTCGCGGTCGGTCATATCGGTTTTAAAATTCAAATGGATATTTCCGATGGGTTTTCCGTTCTCTTTCAAGCAGACAGCATAAACCTCGGGCTTAGACAGCACTGTGCGAATGATCTCGCGGCTGTTTTCCACGCTCGTGTGGGGCGGCCACCCTGCAGGCGGGCCTACCTCGGGGTCGCTGGCGTATGTATATAAATCCTCTGCGTCATCCTCGCGCCACGGGCGGAGAATGAGGCGTTCTGTTTCTAAAATCATGGTTGCTCCTTATCCGTAATACTTATCGATTCCACCGTAGCCAACAATCAATTTCCCTTCGCGCGTCTTTTTGATAAAGCTTTCAAGTCGCTTTTTGAACTCGCCCTCGCGTTTTCTTGCCGCATCGATATAAGCGACACGAATGCGCTTGTAAGGCTCAGACAATTTCTCGTAGTTTTCAAACGCAACGGCATCGTTCTTTATGGCATCGATGATATCCGTTGGGAAAACATACGGCGCACGAATCAAGGGGAGCACACCATCCCGTATGCTTGGGTGAATCAGCCCTTGTTCGTCAAGCCAAATCAGTCGTTCTATGTTCGGGCGCGAATAGGGACTTCCCTTTTTTCTCGGTGTAAATCGCTGTGCGCGGTGCGTGGGATCAATGTGCTTAATGGTGCTGTCGATCCAACCGAAGCAAAGAGCTTCTTCTACCGCATCGTTGTAGGAAAGCGCCTTATCACCCGATTCCTTCATCGGAAAAACAAACCAAATCTCACTTTCCGTTTCAAAGTGATCGGCAAGCCACTCGCGCCATGCTTCTCGTTCACTTGTGTAAAATGTTTTCATTTTTTCATCCCTGCAAATTGGAATCTATTGATTCCATCGGTGTTCCTACTTCTATTAAATTACCATCCAAGTCGTAGAAGCGGATCACTCGTTGTCCCCAGCTATGTGTCATAAGACGGTTTACATATTCAATAGAGGGATACAGTCTTTCCAATTTTTCAACAAATGCTTCAATGTCCTGCTCCTCAAAATAGAGTTCGCAAGAGTTGCTCTTGGGAACAATATCTCTATCTAAAAACGATTTCCATATTTTTTCATCTTGAAGGACAAGACCTTCCGTTAAGATCATGTTGCCGTCGTTGTCAAGCACCAAGTCTATGCCGAACAAGTCGTGATAGAATTTTCTCGATTTCTCTATATCTTTAACAACGATCAGAACGTTCTTGAGTTTCATATCATTTCTCCGCCAAATTCTTATTAACTCTCACCTAAAACACCACTCTGAGTAGTATTACAAATAATTAACCGCCAGGATCACAATGCTCGTAACGATCATAACAACGCCGACCGCACGATTTAAGGTCTTTGCGTTCGACTTGTTGGCGATTTTAGAGGCAATTCTTGCCCACAGCAGAGTAAACACCACGCACAGTACAAGGGAAAGCATATCGGGAAATCCACCGATCATAAAATGGCTGATGCCTCCCGTAAGAGCCGTAAACGCCATAATGAACACGCTTGTGCCGACTGCCAAATGCATAGGGTATCCGAGGAAGGTAGTCAGAACAAGAAGCAACATCATTCCGCCGCCTGCGCCTGCAAAGCCGCAGATAAAGCCAACGAATATGCCGCCGACGATCGCCTTGACCAATCTGCTTTTCGGAGAAACTGCTTCCAACTGCTCTCTCGTCTTGTTTACCGGCTTTAAAATAAAACGTAATCCGATGATAATCAATGCGATCTGCATCGTACCGCTCATGGCTTGCTCGGGCAGAAAGCTTGCCACAAAGCTTCCGATCATCGTTACGATCAGAACACTCACGAGCAGCGGCAAGCTGTTTTTTACGTCTAAGTTTCCGCTTTTCTTATAGGTATATGCGCTGACAAGGCTTGCCAAAACGTCGCTGATCAGTCCGATTCCCACCGCATCGTAAGCAGGCACGCCCAAAAACGTTATCAGCATAGGGCCAATAACGGCGGCAGCACTCATACCGGCAAATCCCGTGCCGATACCTGCCCCTGCTCCTGCGAGAAAACAAACAAGTATTTTAATTAAGATATCTCCCATATCGTATCACCGTTAAACTTGTATTTTATTTAACTGATTATAACACACAATTATGAATTTTTCTACCAAATAGTAAAAGGACGCTAATTGAGCGTCCTTTTGGGATATACCGTTTATTTTTTGTCCTCTGCTCCGAGTATTTTATAAAGAATTTTATATAACTGCAAACCTTCTTCACCGCTGAGTCCCACGCATCCGGCGACCTTGGCGGGGATATCCACCGCCTTTTCCTTCAGCGCCTCACCGCTATCGGTAAGGAAAACGCTGACCGAACGTTCATCAATGGTGCTCCGTTTGCGTGTCACGTAGCCCTTGGCTTCAAGGCTTTTGAGCACGGGGGTCATGGTTCCCGAATCGAGGAAGAGCTTTTCCCCGAGTGTTTTGACGGTGATCTCCTTTTGCTCCCACATTACCATCATAGTAATGTACTGCGTATAGGTAAGGTCGATGGCGTCAAGATACGGACGGTATCTTTTGACCACCTCGCGCGCGGCGGCATAAAGAGGAAAGCATAATTGATTTTCAAGCTTCAATGCATCGTATTTTTTATCCATAGTTTAGCCCTCTTGATCGATAACACTCTTTGCAAAGGCAGAAACGTCTGCAAGGTCTTTTTCGTTCGGTCTGCCTTTGTGGAATTTTGCGAACTCACCACGGCAGTGGAACTCCTCGTCCGCTACGGCAACGCCAACGGTATCTGCAACCCTTCTCACAGGCTTCTTCATAGATTTCATCATGGCAGACGTGCCGAAGCAAACGATCTTGCCAATGTTATCCTTATTGCTGATAATAAATTTCTTTACCGCCTCATCCACGTCAAAGGCGTAATAAGAGCAACCGAGGAAGAGAATATCGGCTTTTTCGTCAAGCGGACAAGTAATATCTTTGGATTCTACGGCTGCAGTTTTGGCAACGGCATCCGCTAATTTTTTGGTGTTCCCCGAACGGGTATAGTATCGAACCGCTATCTTCATATTACAAGCACTCCTTTATCGATTCCTTCAGTTTTTTCATATCGGTCGGCTCAAAGCGGGCAACGATCTCGCCGCCCCTGTCAATAAGAAATTTAGTAAAATTCCATTTGACGTTGCCGTTGTTTTTATAATCCTTGTCGTTCTTCTTAACAACGCCCGACAGCATCATTCCCATAGGCGACATACCGAATCCTTCGAACTTGGTGTTCTCGGTCAGCCACTTGAAAAGCGGAATGGCATTCTCGCCGTTGACGTCCACCTTGGAAAACTGCGGGAAGGTGATCCCGTAACGGCCGGTGCAGAAGGAATGGATTTCCTCGTCATCTCCGGGCGCCTGGGAGCCGAACTGATTGCAGGGAAAATCGAGGATCTCAAAGCCCTACGCCGAAAACTCCTCGTACAGCTCCTGGAGTTCCTTGTACTGTGGCGTGAAGCCGCATCCCGTGGCGGTGTTGACGATCAGCAACACCTTGCCCTTGTACTCCTCAAGAGATACCTCGCTGCCATCCATTTTCTTAACCTTAAAATCGTATGCGTTCATACCGCGCCTCCAAATAATACTGGCTCAATTCAATTGAACTCAATTAATTATAACATAACCCCACTCGTTCTGTCAATAGTATCGGACGTGATTTTGATTTTATGTAAAAAATTTCAATACCTTTTTCTTTGTTTACTGCGAGGCAACGGTTGACTGGCACATAAAATAATCCGCTGAGGATTAGGTGTTCCTCAGCGGATGAAGATTATTCGACGTTCAGAATATTGATCTTTTCTTTTTTGAGAAGGTATGCGAATGCACCGAGGGAGACGATGCTATCGAAGGCGTTGCCGATGCCGAAGAGGAGAGCGATGCCGATAAGCGTCGGCGTCCACACGCCCGTAGCATAAAGGACAAATGCGATGCCGTAATAGATCGTGTTCGTTACCACGGATTCGAACAGCATATAGTTCGTCTTTCCGAGCCCGTAGAAGATGGAATCGAAGACGTTCTGGATGGCGTACAAAACGTAGAAGCCGAGGAGAACGAGCACCAGCTCAAAGAGCTTATCCACGTCGGTAAACTGCAGGACGCTTGTCATAAAGGGCTTCCAGAGAGGGATGCTCGCACACCACAGTACCGATACGGTGGCGGTGATGCCGAAGTAGCCAAGCGTGTTTTTGCGAACGTTTTCCTTGTCGGTGGCGGTTTCCTGCTTGATGAGTTCGCCGAGCTGCAGGACGGGCAAAAGAAGCCAGCCCCAGATGAAGTTGTTTGCCACCCAATAGGTTCCTTGCTCGCCCACGACGTTGACCATACGGGAGATCATCACCATATACGCCACGTTGCGAACGAGGGATTCCACGCCCGAGATTCCGCCGATCTTGACGAATTCCTTTGTCCAAGCAAAATCGAGCTTGGCTTTAGCAAACACCTTGATGCTCTCTTTTGCAAGAAGTATCAGAGATACGGTGAGAAGCAGAGCGTTGACGATGATATTGGAATAACCGATTCCGTTGACGCCGAGGTTTGCGGAGATGGGCAAGGTAGAAACGAGGAAGGTGTCCGACACAAGGCACAGTACGAGTCTTGCGACCGTGAGAGCGTAAAGATATTTGCTCTTATTGACCGTTACCAGAGCGACGAGGGCAAATTGGGTGAGGATGGAGAAGACGTTTGCAATGCTCTCAATGCGTATGTAGGATGCGGAAGCGTCAATGATGCTCGTATCGGTTGCCATCAGGTTGAGAAGGGGTTCTGCGAAGATCATAATGACGGCAGAGAGGATGGCATAGATGCCGAGGGAGAGGAGCATACCGGTTCGCACGCGGTTTGAGAAAGCGCTCTTGTCATCCTTGACCTTGCCGATAAAGTAGAACAACGGCAGGATGATGGCTTCGTTTATGATCTCGTAAATGAGGTTCACCCAAGAGAGCTGACCTGCGATGGAAAAGGACCATTCACCGGGGAGCTGACCGAGGAAGAAGACGCGCACGGTGGTGTAAACGGTCGGCGCGAGCCCAAGAACGAGAAGGGCTGTAAATAGCTTGTAGTTGATTCTGCCAAGCGACAGTTTGAGTTTGGAAAACATAGTTGTTCCTCCTATTTCATTTGTAAATAGGACAAAAAGAGCGTCTGCGATAAAATGATCACAGACGCAAGAATAACGGCACAATCTCGTTTGACGAGTCTGTGACCATAAGAACGTTTCCGCCGGAAGTTACCACGAGCCTGTCAGTTTCGAAGTAAGTATCCCAAAGCTTAAAGTCACTATTTACTTGTTCTTATTATAACAAGTTTGCCGTATTTTGTCAATAAAGTAACCTCGATCATTTTTGTGAAGTCTTTTCTTTGTCTACTGCGGGGCAATCGTTGTATCGGCACTAACATATCGATTCCTATGGAAATGATCGATTTTGTAGCAAAACTCGGAACACTCATGAAAGGCCTTGAAAAATTTTTATTTTTATGCTATAATTTTAATATATTTATTTAACGAGGTAAGATTTTGGCTACATACAGATATTTTAATGTAAGAAGAGATGTATACGAGAAATGTTCAAATAAAAAGTTACATAAAGTTCGTTCCTTTGCAGATATGAAGCGCTTGTTTAAAGCAGGTTATTGGATAATGTTGATTGCTATGGTTATCTCAGCAATAAGTTACTTGACCATATTCTTCTTTGCTTCTAATCTAATGTGGTGTATTATTCCGTTTTCTGTGATGATACTTGTATCAATCTTTAGCGAATTCTTTAGCGGAAAGATGTACAATGCCGAGGCAAGAAAAGAAGAATTGCAAAAACATAGCGAATCATTAGAAGAATATATTGACGACGTAAAAACAACTTTGAGCGCTCATAAAATAACCACGCGGGCACAACGCGACGCATTAAAAGCTGAATGTGAAAAACAAATAGAACTTCATAACAAAAACTTTATATCTGTCAGCGGTAAGATTTACGATATGCTTATTGGCGTTCCATTGGGTGCGTTGATTTCCGCATTGATATACAAAAGCTCTGCCGAAGATACCGTTATTGTTTCAATCGTTGCTCTAATCGTTTTAGGTCTTATGGTTATTGGAATAGCAAGCTTTATTAAAAAAGTGGCATATTATTCGGAGGGCCATTTTAAAGATCAGCACCTCTTAAATGTGTTAAATGAATTAGAATATTTAGACGATTGATCCTTTGTTCCGAAAAGCCCTTGACAAATTCCTGATTCAGAGTTAACATACAGACGACAAAGCTCCCCCGAGATGAAAATCATCGTTTCGGGGGAGCTTTTTTCGGCCACAGTTATTCCACGATATTTCCGTTTTATAAATGATTGAATTTTTCGCAACAGCAAAATCGACATGAACGAAACCGGAAGTTAACATTTTCCACGTGAAAGGATGTCGGAAAGCCGTATACCTATCCCTATATCGCTCAAAATTATTTAATCATATCGATCCCACGCTGGAGCGTATCCCCGGAGATCGCTCCGGTCGCTTGTGCAATCAAATAACCCTCCGCGTCGATAAAGTACGTGGTAGGCAAAGAATATACATTGTATGTCGTTGCCGCGTCGGCATCAGTATCGTAAAACACCGGGAAGGTATATCCTTTTTCTGAAACAAACGCCATTGCATTACTGAGCGTTTCCCGTCCGCCGGTCATATTGACCATCAAGAAATGGATCTCGTTCCCAAGCTCCAGATATTTTTCTTGAAAGTCGGGCATCTCGCTTTGGCAAGGGCCGCACCAGCTCGCCCAGAAATTCAGCACGATGGGCTTTCCGATATAATCGGACAGATTTGTTTTGTTCC
>CALCTE010000011.1 GCA_937893885.1 uncultured Clostridia bacterium
CAGGCGATCCAGTGTTCGCTGTATGAATGCGCGTGATCGCCGCCGACGTGACGGACGGTGGAGACTGGAAGGATCAGATCGTTCGCCGTGACTTCCTTGATTCCGGCGCTGCTTAAATACATTTTGCCGTCCTTATCGGTGTAATACGCTTTCGTGCCGGTCGTGACGCAGTTCGGGAGCACCATATCGTGCTTTGTGAGCCCGTCCACGGAGGTCTTGACGGTCGAACCCTTTTTATAGCCGCAGACCGTACAGCGCCCGTCTTCTCCGAACGTGTGCGCCGCGTTTTCGATATGCGCGCCGCATTCGCAGACCGTGTAATGCTCGTCTTTATTGAATCCGAATTTGTTTGAACCTATGTGATTTTCGGGATCAAAGGGGGTCAGGAGTTTTTTGATCCCGACTCTGTCTTTTCCTTCCGCGTCGGTCGCCATCGCATAGCAGTTTTCGCAGTAATAGTGTTCGGCAAAGCCTTCGTTCACACACAGGGCGGGAACGGCGTCGGCGTGGATCCAGCTGTGTCCGCTTGCCTTTACGTAATCCGTTCCGGCGTATCCGCATTCGCATTTTTGTTCGCAGACTCCGTCGTGTTCGCAGTCCGCCTCCGTCTGCCAGGTCAGAACTAAATTGTGAGGCTCCAAACCTGAAATCGCGCCGCAGACCGTGCATTGACGGCGGTGACCGTCCATCGCGTAGATGTATTTATCCGACCAGTAGTGCTTAACGTCGCGCACGTAGCCGCAGACGTTGCAAACAGCATCGCAGACGTAGTCGTATGTGTGAGTCGTAAGCTTCGGGATAACGACGTTTACCGCGGGCTCGCCGTTGATGAATTTTCCGCCGCAGCCGAGGCACACCTGATGATCTATAAGTCCTTCGGTCGCGCAGGTCGCGGGATAGCCCTTGACGTCCTGATAAACCGTATGAATCGGAGAATACATATAAGCGTTGTAATCATATCCGCCGATTATCTGCACTTCGGCCCGGAACATATGTCCTTCATCGCCAATATCCACAGGATACGTCTTCCCAAGCCCAACCGTATTTCCAGAGTCGGCGTCAAACCACGTCGCGTTCCATTTGCCCGCCTCAAAGAGGGCTTTATCCTTAGGGTCAATATCCGAGATCAACTGAATCGTAAGCTCCGTGCCGTGCGTACAGGGAACACCGACGATCGCAAGCTGAGGCATATCATGACCGCAGCCGGTGCAGACGCCGCTCTTGTAAGAGTGCTCCGCTTTATTGACGTAGCCGCACACCGTGCAAATTTTCCAGTGATGTGTCGAATCTCCGTACCATCCGTCGTAATCACCGTCGCTCGTGTATTTGTGTCCGGCGCCCGAAGACCGTTCTATGTGAGCGTACCCGCAGGTCTCGCATACGGTGGTGACGATCGTCTTCGTGCAGTCTTTGAAAACCTTTTGCTTCAGGTCGTGTTTTTCCAACGGGCCGGCGACGCCGCATACCGTGCAGATCTGCCAGTGGTTTTTGTCGTTATGCTTGTAATCGGAAGAAAACGTATGTCCCGTAACTGCATAACCGACGGCGATATCGAAGGTGTGACCGCAGTCCTTACATTCGTAATGCTCCACGCCTCCCTTGCAGTTGCCTTCCTTGTTTTTGAGGACGTAGCGATGGCGCATCGGCACCGTGATCCTTGCTCCGCAGACGGAGCACTCCGCCCAATGGTATGTGCCGTCGTAGAATTTCAGCGTCTGCGCGGTGATGCTGTTTTTGAAATAGAGGTTATACTCGGCGTCGCTGATCTGCCCCGAAACCCAGACGACGGTGTGCTTGGTGTGTTTCGCGTTCCAGTCGATCGTGAAGGGATCGGAATAGGTTATTTTTCCACCGCGCACATCGTAAACCGCGAGGCGCCACGTGAGCGTTTTGCCTTGCGCCGTGTAATGTGCGAATTTACCTTCAAAACTATTGGATTTCGCGAAGAGCGTGCAGGGGAATATTCCGCTGCCTGCGACGTAATCCATTCCCATCAAGTGGTAGAAAGGATCTCTTACATCCTCCTGAAATATGTTTTTGCGGAGTTCTTCCACCGTCCCGGGGAGCGCATCGCCGTCGATCACGGGGAATGCGGAGACGTCAAGATAAAATCCCCAGTGGGGCGGGGCCTCGGATCCGACCTCACCGAGTTTGATATAGAAATTGATATTATTCTTTGTCGGCAGGACCGAAATATCCTTCGGCTGTTCAACAAAATAGTATTCGGGCGGGTCGAGCTTCGGTATAGTCTCTTCTGCTTCGACTCCGCAATAGACGCAGATCCCGGTGCGTTTGCCTTCTTTCGTGATAGTGGCTTTTTCAACCGTTTTCCAGATAAACTCGTGCGGCGTGCAGTCGCTCAGGTAATAATCGCATCCCGGGAAGATGCACCAGACGTCGTGGCATTCCTCTGACGAGGAATTGTATCTGAGGATATGATGGTTTTCGTCGTGCTTTGAGGGATCAAGCGTCTCGGGCTTCGTCTCTTTGTCGAGGATGCATTTTTTTACGCCGTAGTATTTGCTGTTTTCCCTGCAGCATTCCTCGCAGAGATCGCAATATTCGCAGAACTCCAGCCCCAAAGCCTCGGTGCAGCGGCCGCACCCGTCGCAGATCCATCCCTCGCGGACGCAGCATTCGGCGCAGTGGTCACCGTGTTCCTCACACTCGCCGTTTTCCTCGAAGCATTCTTCGCAGACTTCACAGTGTTCCCAACAATTTTCGCATTTTTCGCATTCTTCGCAGTAATCGATCCCGGCGCCATACGCACAGGTCCCGCAATTATCGCACACGAATTCACAGCAGTTGACGCAATGCTCGCCTTCGTCGGGGCACTGACCCACGTCGGCGTAGCAGTCGCCGCATTCCGGGCAATGATATCCGTAGCTTTCGGCGCACTCCTCGCAGATTCCGCAGGATTCGCAAAGCTCAACGCCCTTGCAGAGCGTGCATTCGCTGCATTCCGGGCAGAGGAATTCCTCGTAGCAATCGACGCAATGCTCGCCGCAGTCGGCG
Source organism: uncultured Clostridia bacterium (assembly GCA_937893885.1). Lineage (GTDB taxonomy): Bacteria > Bacillota > Clostridia > Oscillospirales > CAG-272 > CALCTE01. The sequence goes on from CALCTE010000011.1 coordinate 3,016, forward strand.
CACGCCTCGGTCTCCTCGTCGAGATCTTCGTTATAGAGCACGTTAACGCCGCAGTTTGCGCACATCTTGTTGGCGCCGTTCTCCTGAAAGTCTTCCAGACAATCCTCACAGAGCGGTCCGTTTGACGTGTCGGTGAGATCCGCGCAGTTCTCGCATTTCATACAGCTGACGCAATGCGGCACGTTGCCGTACGACGGATCCACACAGCTCTCGAAGCATTCCGGGCAATGGAGTCCGAGTTCATATCCGCACAAGTAGCAGTTGGCGCAGTCCGGGCACCAGCCGTCAACGCAATCCTCGCAGAGATAACAGTTGGAACACCAGTTCACGCTGTCGTCCTTCCATTCGCCGCAGCCCTCGCAGTACAAACCGGTGGCATGGACATGGATTGGAAACACAGACGTCGCAAGCGATATCAACATAATAACTGCAAGAAAGAGAGACGCTATCCTTTTTTTCATAATATTATCCTCCCTTAAAATAATATCATCTTTAAAATATAAATATACTTATCCGATATCATTATAACTCCAATCATCCTGCCGTACATCAGCCAAACGGATGATATTGAAAAAGGCCGAAGCAAAAATGCTTCAGCCTTTATATCATTTGGCGTTTTCTAACGATAGACCTTATCCTATCACTCCAATAAAGACGCCGTTCTGTTCCCATATCACACTGCCGTTCTCGTCGATGACGGTGAGAGCGGCGTCGTACTTATCCGTGTCCGACGTAAACCGGACGGTGTATCCGTCGAGAAGGATGAAATCACTTGCGGCGTAATATGCCCCATCCGCATCGATGATCCTGACGATATAATTCTCCGCGCCGCCCTCTACCCGGCACGTTCCGATCGTGTCCTTGACCGAATCCTTCAGAGTCGGCGTTCCCCACAGCGTGGTTCCAAGGTTTTCATCTGTTTGCGGAAGTATCCAGATATCCGCATCTTCCACGCCGTTGACGAATGTGACGGATATTTCTTTCGTTCCGACGACGTCCAAATCGTTCATAGCCGTATCTCCTTGATTCGTTTTGCAGGAACAAAGCAGCAAGAGTAAAGCGCCGAGCGCTATCAAAAACCATTTTTTCATATCTTTCACCCAATAGGAGCAGAAAAATCCTCAGGTGCTCTTTACTTGACGAGTTCCATCGAATTGATGATTGACCAGACGACATCCGTATCACAGTCGGAGAGCGAGTCGCCGGACACCACGAAACTTACGCCGTACCAGCCGTCGTGGTTTCCGCCGAAGTCAACGTCAATGCGCATCGTCGCGCCGAGCCAGTCGGAATACGTCATTACGATCGCCTTGTATCCGTTCAAGGTCGTCTCTTTCAGAGAATAGTCGTCCTCGTCGCTGTTGTTTTCTTTGTAAGACTGCTTCAGCTCCGCAAGGTTCGTCGCGCCGAGCATCGGGTCGATCAGTATGCCGACGCCTGTCGCTTCGTTTTTCAGCTTGCCGTACGTATCGTCGTATTCGAACTGTTCGGCGGGGTAGTAGACGTTGAGTATCCCGCGGCCGTTCACGTCGAGCTTGGTGCCCGTTCTGTCGCCGCCCGCGTTTCCGCCCGAATTACCGCTGTCCGTGCCGAGAGGGTCGGACAATTCGCCGAAGGGATCGCTCCATCCCTCATCCAGCTTTGCCAGATACTCGTCGAAGTGAGGGATAAACTGCTGGTAGGTCTCCTTCTCCCAACGGTCGCCCCACGGCAGGAAGGTGAAATCGTAACCCAGCTTGTTGCCGTTCTCGTCTGTGTAGGACGAGCCGACGTTCAGCTTGTCCTGGTTGTCCAGATTGCGCACAACGATCCAGTCGGAGGTGTTGATGTCGTAGTCAAAGGCGGTGCCGCTGTCGCCGTAGAGATAGGACGCATCCGCATGGCAGTCGATCACGACATAGCGGTTGTTGTGGTCGGGATTGACCGCGAACGCCCCGTAGGGATCGTAGATGATCAGGGTGCCATGGCCGTCCGCATCCAGCTCCACCCGCATGGCCGCATCGAAGGTCAGGCCATTGGCAGATTCCCAGCCGCCCTCGCTGCCGTTGATGTCAAGACAGCCGTAATACCAGCCGTTCCACTTTCTCTGAAGTTCGCTGCCCTCAGAAGTATTGGGTTCGTCAACAAGTCCGTGCAAGAGCTCGTCGAGTGTGACGGCTTTGATGCCCTCCGTAGAGGCGCCGTCTTTGACAAAATAGAGATTTGAACCGTCGGAGACCAAGGTCAGTATGCCGTCCTTAAGCGTGCCTTCCATATCTCCGTCGTCAAGAGTTACGGTGATGCGGTCTCCGCTCATCTTCCACGTCGCATCCGCGACGTCGTCCTCGAGACACATTTCGGCTTTGCCGCCGTCTTTTAGTAATACGTAGTTCTCACCGGAGAAAAATTCGTCGGCGAAGACAGCGTGACCTTCATCGTAATCGAGGGCGTAAAGCTTATAAGTACCGCTGACAGAGCCGTCGCCGGAGGAGGCGCAGGAGACAAGACACAGTACCATGATAAGGACAAGTGCGATAGCTGTTATTCTTTTCATATTTGCATTTCCTTTCATACTTACTTTAAATGATATCCAACATCATTATATCTGTATTCCATCATTTGCACATCAGCCATGCGGCTGTTTTTGCATCCTAAAAAGAAAAACCCGCCGGGCAGGGAGTTTTATTCTTTGAAGCGGAAAAACAGGCAGACGGCGCCGCCGGCGGCGAGAAGAACTCCTGTGATGCAGAATATGACAAAACGGCGGTGCATGGCTGCGTATAATTCAGGAGAACCGTCGAGCACGGAACGGAAGCCGAACAGGTTGAGTGCGGAAAAGGATAGCGCCAAAACGCCTGCTCCAGCAAGGACGATCCCCGCGATCAATAAAAGTGTTTTCATCGTTATTTCAGGGGAGAGCCGCAGTATTCGCAGAACTTCCCGTCGCCGGCTTGCGCGCCGCAGTTTTGGCAGAAGCGGACCGGTTTTTCGGCGTCGCTCCGCGCCCCGTCTGGGACGTACGCGCCGGGATACGGGACGGTATGATGCTCCTGCGCCGTATTCATTTCCATGACTTTTCGCGCGTCGCCCAGCGTTTTGCGCATGGCGGCCTCGTCCGCTTCCCGCATGGCGGCAAACTTCTTTTCGGCGTCGGCGCGCTCTTCGGGCGTCATGGCGGCGAGCATCGCTTCCACCTTTTTCTTCTGTTCTTCAAGAAGGCGCTTCAGTTCTTCTTCGGTGAGATCCGGTTTTCCCATATCGTTTATCTCCTTGTGTTTTTTATTCCGGTTTTGTATCTTTGATCACGATCCCAAGCCCCCGCGCTTCGGAAACAAGCTCGGTGCGGGTCTTGAACCCCGTTTTTTCCATCAGGTGCAGGATATGGCTTTTCACCGTCGCTACCGAAATGAAAAGCCGCCCCGCGATCTCGGCGTTGGTGTCGCCCGTGGTCAGTTCCTTGAGTACGTCCAGCTCGCGCTCGGTGAATTCGTGATTGGTGGCGTTGCCTATGCGGATGAGCGGCGTTTCGTCCGGAAAGATCCGCTCCCCCGCCATCGTGCGCTCCATCACGTCGAGGATCCTCGATTTCTGCCCGTCCTTGTACCAAAAGGAATCCACGCCGATCTCCTTTGCACGCGAGATCCAGGAGTATTCGGGCATGGAGGTGACGATGATGATCTTGATCTGCGGGAACTGCTTTTTAATTTCTTCCGCCGCGTCCAGTCCGCTTCGGTAAAGCTCGGTCATCACGTCCATCAGGATCAGATCGACATTACCCGCTTTACATACCGATAACGCCGCCGAAGCGTTGGATATTGAAAGAAGATGATGAAACTGCTCGCTCGATTTGATATAGATTTCAAAAAGCTCGCGCGGGATATCCTGATCTTCTACGATCAGTACGTTTACCGCCACGTCCTCACCTCCTTTTCTTTTCGATTTCAATTATATTACTCCGGAACCATCTTGTCATCAGCCACATGGCTGATTTTCAAGACGTTCTTCGGAAAGCGGAGGATGAGCGTGAACTCTTCTCCAGTATCGCTTGACAGCGTTGCGCCCTGCTTTGCGGCGAGAACAGAAAGATCATACAGTCCGCCTGCGAATTTGATTTCGTTCGTCGGTACTTTTCCGTCGTTTGTAAAGGTGCAGCAGATCTCCTCATCTGTCTCGGTAAGGGAGATCTCCATCCGTTTTGCCTCCGCGTGCTTTGCGGCGTTGGCGAGCGCTTCCTTGGCGGCAGAGAAAAACAAACCTCGCTGTTCGGCGTTAAGAGTTTCGGGCAGATCGCTCTTCCAAACGAGCCGGATCTTAAGTGCTTCGGCGAGTTTTTCGACGCCGCTCACCGCTTTCAGCTCGTTTGAACGATCCGCTTCCATACACAAAAGGAGAGCGTTTTGCTCCCAGAGCCTGAAGATCCGATCCATCGTCGCCGCGTCGCCTTTTTCCGCCGCCACGGTAGAGAGCATGAGTCGGTTCATTTCGTCGTGAATATTGACCTTCGCGCGTAGGATCTCCTGTTTGCGGACGGTATCGTCAATGCCGAGGTTGTATTCATTCAGCTCCGCTTTGAGCCGGGATAACGCTTCTTTATCCCTTTGAAGCGCCTCGGTTTTGGCGTATTCGGCGGTAACGTCCGAAGCGGTCAGTTCATGCAGGCGCTCGCCGTCAAGCAGGAGTTCGCGGCGGACAAACCGCCACCGGCGCCCCTCTAACGTCAGAATAGAGTCTCCAACAGCGTCATAGAACTGATTGCCATTTTGCAGAAGACTGCCCGTAGCGGCAATGCAAAGCCGGTTCATACAGACGTTGGAAAACAACACTCTTCCGTCATCGTCGAAACAGCAGACGCCGCAGGGTATCCAGTCCAGACAAAGCTTCACCGCGTCCGGCGTAACGCTCCGTTTACCGTACCGGATCACGGCGCTCAGATTTACGATAGCCGCCGGCGTAATGACAAAAAGAGCCAAAAGCAGTCCGATCCATGGGAATGCGCCCAGCTTCCGGCTGACGGCGGCAGCGGCGTCGGTATCGCCGAAAAGATGCATATCGAACAGCACCTGCCAAAGAAAATAACTGCATCCAAACGGAAGCAGAGCGAATGCGGCAAAGCGAAATCGCTTCAGCGCAACGGACCTTACGATGCTGAAAATACCGATCAGGCAGAGAGTAAGCGTCCACAGCGAGAAAAGAGATCTTGTCAATTCGGAAAGCTGAAAGAGAGCCGTCATACGCTTCGCCCCCTTTCCGGCAAGGTGAAGCTGATATACGTCACGTCGTCTTCACGGACGCACGCCGTTTCGACGCCGGCATTCGATAACACTTTGAGCTCCTCTTCGGAAAGCGAAGTCCGAAGGTTTTCCATCGTCAGTTTGCATACGGTGGTATCGTCAGACAGATTGATAAAGATACCGCTGATATAGGTAATATTGTCGGTCAGAAGCGACCCGAACGCCTCGAACACGGCAAGAGCCGCTTCGGCGCTTACCTTGCCTGACGCCGTGCTGTAAAGCTCGCCGGGTATGCCGGTGAAATTCAGATAGTGTAGCACTTCCGAAAAGGAAAGGGCGAGCTCACCCGTGTCTATCGTTTTATTCTCGTAAGACAGAAGCATCAGATTTGCAAAACGCTTGATATAAGAAGCAAAAAGCGTTATTCGTTTGCGGTATTCTTCTTTTACCGCCATCTCTTTCGATAAGCGCGCCTCTTTTGCCAGACCGGAAATCGTCTGTGACTGTCTGCGGGTGAGTTTTGCGATCTGATCGTAAACGGCGGCGCGAATATCGATCGCATGCTGATCGTCACCTTCACCCGCGCGGCTTCCGCGGATATGCGCCGGAAGCTCTCC
>CALCTE010000012.1 GCA_937893885.1 uncultured Clostridia bacterium
ATCTTTCACCCGTATCGGGAAGCAAAACGACTATGCTTTTGCCCGAAGCTTTTTCTCGGCGTGCAAACTCTATCGCTCCCGCAAGAGCACCGCCCGATGAAATACCGCACAAAAGTCCTTCTGTTTTTGGTAGCATAGCTCCCGTCGATATAGCGTCTGTGTCACTTACCGCTATGACCTCATCGCAAAGCGAAAGGTCGAGTATTTCGGGGATAAAGCCCGCACCTATGCCCTGTATCTTATGCACACCGGATTTGCCTTTTGTGATAAACGGCGAGCTTTCGGGCTCAACGCCGATTATCTTTACGGAAGGGTCTTTCTCCTTTAAGTATCTTGCAGTGCCCGTTATAGTGCCGCCCGTGCCAACACCCGCAACGAAAGCGTACACATCGCCTGCAAGATCATTATATATCTCGGGACCCGTCGTCTTATAATGAGATGCCGCATTTGCCGTATTCGAAAACTGGTCGGGAATAAACGCTTTTTTCTCGCTTTTCGCAAGCTCCCTTGCCTTTTCTATGGCGCCTGCCATACCGAAAGCGCCGTCGGTGAGCACGACTTCGGCGCCGTATGCCCTCATAAGCTTTATACGCTCAATGCTCATCGTGTCGGGCATTACTATCACAACTTTGTATCCGCGCCTTGCGCCTATCGCGGAAAGTCCGATACCCGTATTTCCACTGGTCGGTTCGATTATGACCGTGTCTTTATCAAGAAGCCCTTTTTTCTCGGCATCGTTTATCATTTCAAGCGCCGCTCTGTCCTTGGCGCTTCCCGTGGGGTTGAAAAATTCCGCTTTTGCATAAAGCTTACAGTCAAGTCCGTAAAGCTTTTCAACTCTCTCAAGACGTATCAAAGGCGTGTTTCCCACAGTCTCTTCCATATTTTTGTAAATGCTCATTTTCCACCTCCGTAGATTACATAGTTATCTTACATCTTATGCAAATAAATGTCAATGAATATTTTTTAAGTATTGATTTTAGACCTGCGCTGTGCTACAATAGCTTTCAGGAGGTAACGACCATGAAAAAAATCATATCAATTTTACTTATTATCTGTATGCTTGCCGTGTGCTTGTGCTCCTGCTGTTTTCACAAGTCGGAAAAGGAAGCAACCTGCACGGAAGCAAAGATCTGCGATAAATGCGGAGAAATTGTCGAAGAAGCTAAGGGCCACACTAAAAGCGGCGATGCAACCTGTACCATCGACAGCATTTGTACCGTATGCGGCGTAGTTCTGACCGAGGCATTCGGCCACACGTCACCCGAAAGCTATTCCTGCACGGAAGGTGCAAAATGTACGGTATGTAACGCGGAAATCATCGCTCCAACAGAGCATACTCCGAACGAACCGAAATGTGATGAGGATAGCGTTTGCACCGTATGTAATACGAAACTTGCCGACGCAAAGGGCCATACGCCCGACGGCGATGCAACCTGCACAAAGCCCTCGACCTGCACCGTATGCAGTGAAGTTCTTGAAGAAGCAAAGGGACATACTCCCGGCGCAGAAGCTACGAAGGACACTCCCCAAACCTGCACCGTTTGTAACGCAATCATAAAGCCCGCGACGGGAGCGGGCGGCGTAAATATCGTTGGTGAGTATATTGAAGAAACAGTATCAAGCGGCCACTATATAAAGGGCGACAAATCCTTCTATAACGGCTCAAACACCGTACTCGGTTACGGCAACTATATGATGGAATATTTTGGCGCAAAAGCGGCGGGTAACAGCGGATATGCGACCATACTCTCAAACTTCGCGGCAAAATATCCAAGTGTCTCGGTTAACAGTATCATCGTTCCCAAGTGTGCTTCATTCCACTCCCCCGACGACCGTACCGATCAGTTCGAAACACATAAATCTTACATTAACTCGACTTATGCGATGATGAAGGGTGTAAAGACTATTGACGCATTCGGCGAGATGGCAAAGCACAGAGGCGAATACCTCTTCTACCGCACAGACCACCATTGGACGTCTCTCGGCGCATACTACGCTTCGGTAGCTTTTTGTAACGCAAACGGCATTACCCCAAGAGCGATAAATTCCTATGAAAAGGTCATAAACCAAGGATTCTGGGGCACGCTCTATACTACCTATTGGGGTTCAAGCGTTAAAAAACCGGAAGCGTGGACGGACTACACGGTAGGACACCTTCCCGCCGCAACGTACGACTTTAAGTTCTCTTATTCGGCAGGCGCAACAGAGGGAACCAATAACGGCACTGCAATCAACAAAAGCGCAAAGAGCTACGCATCTATGTTTATCTGCGGTGACGTGCCCTTTATCGACATCAAGACAAGCGTCGGAAACGGACGCAAGGTTATCGTATTCAAGGAGTCCTACGGTAACGCATTCGTTCCCTATCTTATCGACTACTTTGAGGAAGTTATCGTAATAGATATGCGCTATTCTACGGCAAGCGTTAGGGGAATCATCAACAAATACGGCATAACCGATGCCATTATAATCAACAATATCCAAGCAAGCTCGGGTATGCAGTCGCAGCTTAGAGCAAGACTTGAATCGTAAGAATAATATTAAAAAGCACCGTGAAAACGGTGCTTTTTTTGCACAAAAAAACGAGAGGTAATTCCTCTCGTTTTTTATTATTCGTCTTCGCCGAATACCATTACTTCGTCGTCTGCTTCTTCTGCTTCCTCTTCGATAAGCTCTACGCTTATCTCGCCGTCATCGTCAGCATGCTCATAGCATCCGTCTAAATGTATAAACGTCTTTTTGCCGTTTTCGTCCTCGTCAAGAGACGAAACGAGGAAAAGTGTTCCGAGAGCCGCGCCTATCGCGCCGAGCGCACCGAAAACTCCCGCCGTAGTCTTCTTCTTGTTCCAAAGTGCAAAAAATACCGAAATGCAGGTGATAGCCTGAATGAATAAAGAAATCGCAACGTAGAACTTCGTTCTCTTATCGTTAAAGAAATCCGTCACCGCAACCTTGCTCCTTTCAATGTATACGGGTACTCCCTTGATCTTACCCACACATACATTATATGTGTCTTTGAGCTTTTGGTTCATTTCTGCTTTTGTCATTTGTTTGTCCTCCTTATTGATATATTATTTTACTTCTGCAATACTTTTAAGATACTCTGCTATAAAGTCGTCAAGGTCGCCGTCCATAACTGCACCGATATTTCCCGTTTCGCAGTTAGTTCTGTTATCCTTAACGAGCGTATACGGCATAAACACGTAGGAACGTATCTGTGAGCCCCATTCGATGTTCAATTTCTCGCCCTTGATATCCTCAACTCTGTCGAGCTTTTCTCTTTCCTTTATCTCAAGAAGCTTACTTTTGAGCATCTTCATAGCCGTTTCTCTGTTTTGCGTCTGCGAACGCTCTGTCTGACAGTTTACCACGATTCCCGTGGGAATATGCGTTATACGCACGGCGGAGTCAGTCTTGTTGACGTGCTGTCCGCCCGCTCCGCTCGCGCGGTGAGCTTCCATTTTGATATCCTCCGGAGCTATCTCAAGCGGTATATCGTCATTAAATTCGGGCATTACCTCAACCGATGCAAATGAAGTATGGCGTCTTCCCGATGCATCGAAGGGAGATACTCTTACGAGTCTGTGTATTCCCGATTCGCCTTTTAGATATCCGTAGGCGTTCTCGCCTTTTATAAGTATCGTCGCACTCTTTATACCCGCTTCGTCTCCGTCGAGCCAATCAAGAAGCTCGTACTTGAAGCCGTGGCGGTCAGCGTAATGCGTATACATTCGATAAAGCATCTGCGCCCAATCCTGTGCTTCCGTTCCGCCGGCACCGGGATGGAAGGTGAGGATAGCATTGTTTGCATCGTATTCACCCGACAAAAGAACGTCGGTTTTAAGCTTTTCGTATTTCTTCTGAGCGCTGTTAATTTCAGCCAAAACGTCGGGCACCAAGGATTCATCATCGGACTCCTCTGCAAGCTCCGCCATCGCCTCGGCGTCATCTATCGCCGCGCAAAGAGCCTTATACTCGGCGTACTTGCCCTTTATAGCCTTGAGCCTCTGAAGTACCTTGCCGGATTCTTGCTGATCGTTCCAAAAGTCAGCGCTTGCCGTTTTTTCTTCAAGCTCCCCTATTTCCTTTCCGAGCGCTTCAGCTCCCATACCGACACCAAGCTCTGCGGCATCTTCCGCGAGCTTTTTAATATTTGCCATAGCTTCTTCAAGCTGTAAGATCATAGTTCCTCCGAAAAATTAAATTATGCGTTCACGGCAAAGACGACAAGTCTGTTGGTCTTGTCCTTTCCGTAGCAAGTAGACATAGTGATTATCTGCTGTCCGAACGTCGGGTTGACACCCGTGTCATAAAACGACTTGCTCTTTACGTAATTTACGAATTTATCGTACTTTTCCTGCGTCTTGAAATCCGTGACAGAATAGATATAGTCGTCTACTTTAACAAAGCAAGCCGCGAATATCTTGAACTGCTTTACGCCTCCCACGGTCGTTTCAAGTTCAAGTGTGGGGTGCTTTGAAAAATAGCTTTTCTTCGTATAATACTTTAGCGAACCGAACATCGTATCGTTGTTCATATTGTGACCGTAAAGTATGAGATGGCTGCTCGAAAGATCGCATCTTGCGTCTATAAAAGGTACGCCCTCGGTCGTATTTTTGCCGTAAAAGCTGCGGCGAAGATATTTCTCGGGATCAGCAGGCGTATGCATAACGGGATAGTTGAGCTTCGTGCCCTTTTGATATATCCAGCCGACGCAATCGGCATTCTTTTTGATAAGCTCCGTAAGATTTCTCTTCACAGCGGGATCGGAAGGCTTCACGGGTGACGGCTGTTGCTGATCGCCACCTTGCGGAATATCTGTATTCGTTTCCTCGCCGTCGACGCCTACGTTTTCTTCGGACAAGTCGCCGTCTTGATATAATGAGCCGTAAAGGTCTTGCAGACCTTTGAATTCTTCGTTTGCTTTATGTGTGCCGATAAGATTTACGGAAAGCATAATTGCCGCAACAACGAAGACCGTTCCGAAAACGGCGTATAAAACATTAAATATAATACGTTTTTTCTTCTTATGCTTCATAACTTCTCCAAGAGTATATATACTTTCACACATATATTGTACCACATAAATAGGGCTTAAGTCAATAAAGAATAAAAGTTTCGCCTAAATTTGCACTATTTTTAAGGTCGAAAAATCAAGGTTTTTGTATGCGGGAAATAAATCAAAAAAATATTTCAAAAAGTATTGATTTTTTACTGACAATGTGATACAATAACCACACGTGCTTAAAAGCGCGGTAAATAAAATAGCTCATTTTGCTTCACAGATACGGAGTTGTACTCAAGTGGTGAAGAGGCGCCCCTGCTAAGGGTGTAGGTCGAGCAATCGGCGCGAGAGTTCAAATCTCTCCAACTCCGCCAAAGAACAACCGCAACTTTGATACAAGTTGCGGTTGTTTCCTTTTTATGCTATAATATTATTGAGGTGAGGTATATGGAAAAGATTAAGATGGACAATTTTGTCTTATGTGTGGATAAAGAAAAAACAAAAGAATACTATTTGTCAAATTCACTTTGTGTTTGTCCTGGATGTCGCAATCTATATGCTCAAATCAAAACACTTTCAGATGAGCTCACCGCTTTTCTATCGGAGTTCGGTGTTGATATTTGCCGCCCAGACGAGTCGGCAGATGTTGAAATGAAGGATTATATTGATTATCTATTTGTTGGTTATACGGTAACTGGCAAAATTGAAGGCGAAGGGGTATACGAAACAAATATCGCTGATTTCCACATAAAGATTTCCAAAGGAAACACACCATATGATTGGTTTCCAAATGAGCAAAAGGAACCTTGCTTTTTTATTACCGTTACAGGCATTTCGTTACCGTGGATTTTAGATGAGCCATTTCCGCACGCGGAAAATTTCATCGATAAAGTAAAATCATTTTTAAGAAGAAAAAGATTTGATATGTGCACCCCCTAAAATCCAATTTGCACCCCCTAGCCTAAAAATGCACCCCCTAAAATGACTTTGCCCCCCTAACATCAAAAGGGGGTGCATTTGTATTAAAATTAGGGTTAGTCTTCAAACAAAAAATCCAAGCCATTGAGCTTGGATTTTTTGTTTGTTGCGAAAGCAGTGGCATATCATCAACAATGGCAATTGCCATCATTTTATCTCACCCGGCTGTTTATCATCACGCAAAGCGAGCATTTCGTATGCTTTCGCAATGATGATATACAAGGCTTTGCCTTGATTTATTTACAAAAATGTGGTACAGTAAAATAAAAAAAGGCGGTGAGTTTGTGGAAGAAAACAATTTAAAGAATGTTGAAGGAAAAAAGATACGCCGACAATATTTTAATATTCCTTTGATCATTTTGTATTCTATGATGTTTGCGATTCCATATACCATTTTTGTGATTTCATGGTGTGTAGGAAAATTGGACATCTATGCATTACCTTCTACATTTTGGATTTCTATTTGGGTTCTCTTTCTTTTCTCTGTACCGTTTCTTGTTTTGCGCTCGTTAAATAAACATTTCTTTGGGAGAATCATTTGCGTTTTAAATGAAGAAGGAATACATTACTCAAACAAAGGAAAACTTCGTTGGGAAACAATTGAAAAAATTGAATATGTACTGGTTTCAAAACCGAAATACAAAAACGATACGGGAAAATCGTTCAGAGCAATTATTTATACAAAAGGCGGAAAGCACATTGTTCTTGACAATTCGCCCTTCTATATTGTATCTCAGATAAAGAAATACCAAAAAGAACTTGACATTGAAATCATAGGGGCAACATCATTATTGCTCGATGTGGTGATAATAGCGACAATACTTCTTGCGTGTCCTTTTTATGCGGTGCTGCTAATTAATGCTCCCGATATTTCTATTGCTCATGTTATCGTTTTAGTGATCATTGGGATTCTCCTAGGCATAGTTCGCACATTCATCTTTAACGCCTATAGCATACAATATCGTTTTTGGAGCAAAATTCTGCCAAAGAAATGGTTGTCATGCATTATACTTGGTTTTTATTATTTATCATTTTTTATAGCTCTTCCTATTTTGTTCTATTTTCCTAATTGGATCGTGGTCTCTCTGATTGGTATCTATTTGGGTGTTGTGCAACCACCAATACCATCAAAGTATGGTAGTAGTCGTCTCAATCACACCATGCTTTCTTATCAACAATTGTATGATATTTATATCAACGAATCAGATTTTTGGAAAGAACGTATAAAGAAAAAGAATGCAAAGAAAAGCGAGAAGAAACGCAAGAACTAATGTTGACTTTTTCAGTTTTCCCACGCAAGTTTACATTTTCACCTATTTATCACAAAAAATCCCGCTTTGTAAAGCGGGATTTTTATTGTTTTTCAGTTACCGTAACCTTTTTTATCACGGGCTGATCCTCTTTTGCGAGCATTCCTATACTGCCTGCGGGTTCCGTTTCTAAGCATATCTTATCGACTATCTCCATTCCCTCAACCACGTATCCGAACGCGGCGTAAAGGCCGTCAAGCGACTCTTTTGCGATATCCTCTTGGACAATGAAAAACTGTGAGCTTGCGCTGTTGGGATCTTCCGATCTTGCCATAGATATAGCGCCTCTGGTGTGAGTAAGCGGATTTGCAACGCCGTTTGCCGCAAACTCGCCCTTTATGCTTTCGTCGCTTCCGCCGTAGCCGTTACCCAAGGGGTCACCTCCCTGAATAACGAAACCGTCTTGCGCGCGGTGGATAGTAAGTCCGTCGTAAAATCCGCTCTTTGCAAGCTTTACGAAGTTTTCGACGGTTATGGGCGCCTTCGTTGCATCAAGTTCAAGCTTTACCGTACCGAGAGCTTCAAATTCCATTTCTACGTAGTGGGTAGCGGTGTACTCTTTTGTGAAATCGACAGTCACGCTTTCGACTTCTTCTTTTTTATCGTCCGTTTCATTCCCGCCGTCACCCGACGTATACTCTCCGTCGGTGCTTGTCGTACCCGTAGGCTCACCGTCTGTGTCGCGGTTATCCTTTATCTTATCGTAAGCAAAAACACACGCCGCGGCGATTATAAGAACTATAAGCACAACGGTGATTATATTCATCACCGTCTCGCTTTTCGTCGGTGCTTTCTTCTTATTTTTAGACATATCTTATCCTCCGATCTTAAAGCTTTATTTCGTATCCGTATTCGGTAAGCATAACGCCGCCGTCAAAAACGTCTGTATATTTGCCCACCGCTTTTGAATATCCGCATTTTAAGTACATTTGCTCCGCCGGGATATTGAAATCAACGACGAAAAGCCGCAGATACTCGGCGCCTTTTTCGCGTGAAATATCCTCGGCTATACGCATTGTGCGCGTACCGATACCGCTTCGAAGCACGTCGGGATCAACGCCCAAGCGGTAAAGATAGAGGCTTTTTGCCTCATCGTCCGTCCAAGTGACCGCCCTCTCTCCTTTACAGCTTTCAAGCAGCACAAAAGCGCTTACGAGCGCTTTTTCTTCGAAAACGAGATAAAAGCGCTCGCTTGCTATGTCCTCTTCAAAGCATCTTGCAGGATATACGTCGTCCCAAATGGGTATGTTCTTGAAATTAAGGTCACTTATAATTTTCCCATAAAACTCCCGTATCATCGGAAGATCGGAACTTTTTGCAAGTCTTATGTCCACTTTCAGTCAAAATAGCCGAGCTTGCAGAGAAGCTCTGCGGTTAAAAGCGCGCCGCCTGCCGCTCCGCGAAGGGTATTGTGGGAAAGTCCGACAAACTTATAGTCGAAGAGCGTGTCCTCCCTGAGTCGTCCTGACGATACGCCCATTCCGCCGTAAAGCTCACGCTCTACGCCTGTTTGAGGGCGATTATCTTCTTCAAAATAGGTGATGAA
>CALCTE010000013.1 GCA_937893885.1 uncultured Clostridia bacterium
GATTTTTGTTTCTGCGGCTGTTTCACCCAAAAGAGAAGCAATTTCCTGAACAATTCGCATCTGCTTTTCAACAACCTTATCGGCAACCTCAATAGTCTGGCGACTGATCTTTTCTTTCTTTTCACGTTCATCCTGTTCATCAGTGATATCGCGCATAATGCAGATAAGCAATCTCGAATCCTGGTCATACACTACCGACTGCTCTACATAGCGGCGGTATTCGGCGAGATATACTCTCTCATCACGTACATTTCTCTTGTCTCTGAGAACGTTCATAAACACGGCAGGATCAAGAATACGAACAACCTGATCACCAACGATATCATTTGCAGAACGAATATTCATCATCTTGCGGGCAGCGTCGTTAATTTGCTGCACCTCCAGCTGCTCATTCAGAACAATAAGACCGTTAGGTGTATTCTTAACGATGGCATCCGAGAAGCTCTCTGCTTTATCTTTCAGGAAGGGCAGACACATAGAAATCTCTGCTTTGCCCTGAAGGATAGCGATCGCTTTTTCACGACAGGTGTTGTAGCCGCAGGAACCGCAATTCAGTTCCTGAGAAGGCTTAAATTTGCCCATCTGACGAAGCACGTTCTGGATTTCCATATCCGAAGGCATCTGTGAACGGAGCTCAATATATCCAAAGTTCTTTTTAAGCTCATTTGCCTTGGGCTGAGATACCTCAAAGTCTTTTGTTCCTGCATAGCCGGAAACAGCAATATAATCCTTAACCGCCGAGGAACGGTGGTATTTTTCCATAACAGGACCGCCTACACAGCTTCCGACGCAAGCAGACATCTCGATAAAGCACTTATGTATCTTGCCGTCGATAATATCCTTTAAGGCTGCAATGCAGTTCTCAACGCCATCAAGCGCCAGATAGGTGTATCCGGGAATGTCCTGTGCCATAGTCTTGAGAATACCGCCGGTTGTCGGGAAAAATCTTGCACGGGAGCAGATATCATTATCCATTTCCTTCTCAAGCTCAATATTCTCCGCCTTGAACCATTCGGTCAATTCTTCAAATGTAAGCACTGCATCCACGATGCCCTCATAGTGCTCAGCTTCGTCTTTCTTTGCTACGCAAGGACCGATAAATACGGTCTTTGCATTTGGAAAACGACTCTTGATATCTTTGCAATGTGCCTGCATAGGAGACACTACATCAGCAAGATATTCAAGTGCCTGGGGATAATGCTTTTGAATCAAAAGGTTGATGGAATGACAACAGGATGTGATGATGACATCTCTCTCATCCTCTTTCAGCATTCTCTCGTACTCGGTCTTAACGATAGTTGCACCGATTGCGGTCTCCTCAACGTCATAGAAGCCAAGTTGCTTTAATGCCTTACGCATTGCGTTAATTCCAACACCTTCATAGTTTGCTATAAACGAGGGTGCAAGACTGACAATAACCGGATCCCCGCTCTGCAGGAGAACCTTTGCCTTCTCGGTCTCGTCTACGATTTCCTTCGCATTCTGCGGACATACAACAAAGCACTGACCGCAAAGAATACATTCGTTACCGATGATGTGAGCCTGGTTTCCGGAGAAACGAATAGCTTTCACAGGACAGTGACGAATGCACTTATAGCAGTTTTTGCAGTTTGATTTTTTCAGTGTCAAACAATTCGGCATAGCCTGTTACTTCCTTTCGTTCTGGATTTTATTCAGTACATTTTCCGTGAAGAACTCCTTAAAGTTTTCGCGGGTAATGCCGGTGTGAATCTCATCATCAACCTGCACCGTAACGCCGATACGGTTACACTTGCCGATACAGAAACTACCGGCAAGCGTAACTTCGGTTTCAAGATGATGATCCGCAACGGCTTTTTCTAAAAGCTCGATTATTTCGGGAGAGCCCTTCAAATGACAGGAGCTTCCTACGCAGATCTGTATAATCATCTTAAATCTTTCCTTTTACGTTTTTCTCGAAGAATTCGTCAACCGTTTCAGGAGTTACGGAGAAGAATTCGTTGTCAACGGTGACACATACACCCTGTTGACATTTACCCATACAGAAGGTGCCTCCAAGCTCTACTTTATCACCGAGGTTATTTTCGGCGATAAGATACTGAAGCTGTTCAACGATCTGACGGGAGCCTTTGATGTGGCAGGAACTGCCGATACATACGGTTACTTTCATTGTTCTATCTCCTTATATCCTTATTCGTAATCTACAACGTCTACCCAAGAGAGCAAGAATTCGCGCTCATGCTCGTTGCCCTTAACTGACTGGGAAGCGGCAACGATAGGCATCCACTTCTGAACATACTGCTTTGCGGTGTTACTCTTCTCACAGAAGAGGTCAAGATACTTCTTGGCACCTTCAATATCACCGTTCAGCCAGAACAAGAGGTAGGTGCGAGCTGCATCAGCAGATGCATTACCCTGGGTAGCATGGGACCAGTCGAGGATATAGGGAGTGCCGTCCTCAGTAATGATGATGTTGGAGGGGTTGAAGTCACCGTGACAAACCTTTTTGTGCTTGGGCATACCCTCAAGACGGGTATGAAGATCGTAGCGGGTGGTAGCATCCAGGTTGGACTCGCTGATCTTGCGATTCATCTTATCCTTCAGCTTGTTGAGGTGTGCGCAGGTCTTGCTGTGCATTTCGAGCTGGAGGTCAACGAGAAGGGCAAGGTATTCATCCTTCTTCTCGGGATCCTCTTCCATAAGCTGAGCCAGGGTCTTACCCTTGATGAACTCAGATACGATTGCCCATTTGCCTTCGATCATGGTAACTTCCAAGATCTTAGGGATGTTCAGGCCGGTGCCTTCGATTCTGGCTTGGTTTAAAGCCTCATTCAATACGTCAGCCTTTGAAAAGCCTTCGTTGAATACTTTGATACACTTGTCGCCATCACGGTAGATGGTCTTGTTCTTCCGCTGCGCAATCACATTTTCCAGATTCATTATTGTTACCTCCCTCTCTTAAGCCATGCGGCCCTTGTTGTACGTAACCTTCACGGGATCAGCCTGCACATCAGAGGGCAGATCCTTCTCGCTGGGGGTAGGCAGCTCTTCGAAGTGCTTACCGTAGTAAGCATTCAGATACATCTGCTTGATCTCGCTCATC
>CALCTE010000014.1 GCA_937893885.1 uncultured Clostridia bacterium
CGACACTGCTTCGATATGTCTCCTCGTATCTTGCTACAGCACCAGTTTTCTTGGCTTGTGAAATTCCACGAATAGTATCAGAGGACATATGATTAATAATAACCTCTCCCCAACGATTCAAATAAGGCGTAATAGCATCCCAATCAATGGAAGCGTTGTAAGGATCGTATAGAAGCAACGTATGATATTTATTCTTATACGATTCCAAATCCAACTCACGAAGGAAAGCGTTGCAATCTTGGTTTTTGTAATAAACCTCAACGTGATTAAGTTGCAACTTTTCAATTTCTGATTTTAGGCAATCCACCCTCGCCGATTCCAAATCATTGAAGATCAAAATCGCTTTCTTGCTGGGATAATTGGCAAAAACCTTGTTCAGACATTGCGCCACACGTAATGCCGTGCCCTCTACACGATTACCATTGATATCCTTATATACTCCACTATTAGACATACAATCTATAAAGATAACACCACTTGCGGGAGCATATCCGGGATTGCCGTGGTAATTGAGTATTTTGTAAGCCCAAGCCTCCACATACTTTTCTATAAGCTCAAACTTTTTGATAGTGTGCGGTTTTGCTTCGGTTATAACTTCAACCTTTTTAGTTCTTGCCAATTATCTCACCTCCAATGAGAAAAAATTACATAAAGAATCCGTCCGTATCAAAGATATGGTCAAGCTCATCGTTGTTGATTGCTCTTGAGACCTTATCTCTAACGGCGCTCATAGACATATCAAGTCGCTTAAATCTGTTCTTACCCGAGATGTCTTTAGCCATACGGATAAGCTGAATGCGTCCAACACCGGGGTTCTGACGCGCGTATTCCGCAAATCCCTTTGCCTTGCCGAGATTGTCAATATACTCGGGGTTATGAGGCTCAAGGATATCAATGACATACCCCGAAATTGCATCATTGCGGACGATAATAAAGTCGGGATATGCAGGTTTGGTTTCGTTGTCCATCTCATAAGGAATACAGAGAGACCACGATTTTCTTGACGGATTGCGCAACCAGCAAACGAAATCGGGATTCTTTTCCTCTTCTGCGATAACGCCTTCTTCCCATCCGTTCAATTTCATAACGGCTGTTCCGGTATTTGCGTTAACAAATAAGTGATTGCTGTATTCCTTGCCGCCATCCTCATGAGCAACTTGAATGGTTTCGGGCAAACGGAAGTTGTGCTTGCTCACGATATCACCGTCCGAAACAATGCTATCGTACTGTCTGCGGAAACGGTCGGAATCAATTCTCGCAATGTATCTGCGGTATGTATCGTTGAGACTATGGAACTTTGCCTCTGCATATGTGTGCAGACTCTTGATACACTCATCGTCTGCTGCAAAGATAATTACGTCGATCTTGTAAGCATTCGGCTCGTCCCCGTCAAAATACTGACGACCGTATTCGTTTGCTACGCCCTCGCTTCCGAGCTTGGTTTCGGCAAGACGGAATTGACGATCAATATCGGTATCGGTAGTAGTAAACAAGTCATGGATCGAGTAGTTGTCAACAGTTTCACCAAACACGTCGAATATTTGCGTAGAGAGCTTAAACTGCTGAACCATATCCGCAAGCTCATCATATTTTCCTGCCGCCTTCAAGCCTTCAGTATGATCGTGGATCATACGAACAATATCAGCGATAACTTCCTTGGATGCCGTTTTGCAAAGCTCGGTCTGAGTGAGCAAACGAGCCATCTTATAAAGCGATGCAAGATAGTTGGAAATTCTTACACTTCTGACATCATAAGTCAAAAGACCGTAATCGTTGATAAACTTCATTACTGCTTCACGGTCGAAGGCATCTACAAATTCTTCAACCTCCACAGTAGGCGCTTGTTCGGTAGTCGCAGGAGTTTGATTTTCATTAACGGTGGCAGAGGGCGTGTTCTCCGTACTTGTATGTATCGGAGTTGTTGCGGGAGAATTTACAACCGGTGCCGAAGATGTGACTGTGGGAGCAACACTCACAGATGATGCAGGTGCTTCATTTGTAGTGGACGGCACTTCCTCAGATGCGGGCGTATCAAACAACGTCATCTGTCCGGGAACGCTATGATTGGTAGGTGTGCGCTGTCTTGTCGGTCTGATCGTCAGCGTTTCATATACTCTTTCCTCAAGAGACTCGCCAACAATATCTGTAGGAATGTTGCCTCCCTCGGTACTCTGCAATTCCTCAACGACCTTTTTAACGGTTTCTGCATCAAAGTATGGCAGATAAAGGTGTACGTCATTGAGAACCTCATCAACCAAAATTCTCGTCTGCATAGGAGTACGTACCATACGACCGAGCAACTGCGCGATATAGGTTGCATCCTTTGCGTGACGGAAGGACATCATGGTTTCTGCTCTCGGGCAGTCCCATCCCGTAGAAAGATTTTCTTTGAAGAATACTACCTTGATATTTCTATCCTCTGCAATGCGAGAGGGTTCTTCATAGCGGACATTCAAGCCGTTTACGGTAACAGACGCAGAAGTCTGTCCGAAGGTGTGTACAACCTCTCCCTCGGAGAAATGAAATCCTGTTCTTTCCTCAATTTTACGGAGACAATCATCAAGATCGGTATCAGATATACGGTCGCCCGTGCTACTCAATACTTGAACGACGAAAACGGGATTAACGTAAGCATAGTGCTGTTCACGGCAATACTGTGTCCAGTGATCCCATTTTTCTTTCCAATCGTCAGCTGCTGCTTGAAGCACAGCCATATCCTTATTGAGAGAGCTTTCCTCGGGATAAGTAATAACGATTCTATCCTTCAAAAGTCCCGAAGCACGAACTTCATCTGCCGTTACTACGACTTTATGTATCGTGGAGGACGTTCCCTCAACAAGGCGGTTAAAGCGTTCGGAGGTAGCCGACATACCGATAACAACAGGCATAGGAGCGAGCTTGTCCTCG
>CALCTE010000015.1 GCA_937893885.1 uncultured Clostridia bacterium
GCACTCCGTTCTCTGTCCTGTAAGTCAAGCTCATTATAAATACCTCCGTTTCCATTTTCAGTTTTTGTTTTTTCGCCACCATTATACCCGATTTCATTTCTACCGTCAAATGTGCGATTTTCTCTTTGGATGCTTTTCTCAACGCTCTTGACCGTCCTTTCGATTTCTCTCAAGCAGATCTCGGAAATATCACTTGTGGCAGTTCCGAGAATGTTTACGGTCGCAGGAGTATTGAACTCATGCACCCACTCAAACATTTCTTTTCCAATGAAATCGTCGGCGGTATATCCGAGACGGGTAAGCACTGTATAAGCAACGCTTGCTTGTACGGTCAAAAGAAATCTGACGCGGAGGTTATCTTCGTCATACTCCTCAAGAAAGCTCCCTTCCTTTTCGTAAGACAGCTCTTGCAGATAATCCGTAATATTGTCCGCACCGAGATTGATGGCGGCAGCAATCACCGCATCGGTAATTCTTTCTTTCGGCTTATCTTCGTCAATAAACCGATTCTGTAAGGCTTCGATCACATCACCCTCGTATTCGGGCTTGAGTCCCCAAATCTCAAAGAGCTTGTTGTGTCTGTGATGGGTGTCGCTGACGTCGAAAACGTAACTGAGGTAGTTCTTCGCGCCTTTTCCGTCGATCAGAGCGATACCCGTTGCTCCTCGGTTCACCCACCGTCCAAAGTGTTGGTTCCACAACTGCGTTTCGGCGCAGGCTGTCGCCATCGGTCTCTGTGCGTATATAAGAACTTGATCTGCAAACGGGTATTTGTACTGATACGCTGCCGAGGTCAAAAAAGCTCTCCAAGCAACCGAGTCCGATGTGATGTCTTTTATCGTCCGCTTATACAGTTCGGTAATCAAGTCAATTTTTCTCGGCATTGTTTCTGCTCCTTCTTTTTAGATTTTAACGGGCATCACGCGCTGATACCCTTTCTTTTTGTTCAGTCGGGAACTCCCAACCATAGACAGCCCCGATCATTTCTCCGAGCTTATCGGTAACGCGGTCGATGTCATCCTGCGTTGCCTTCCCTTCGTAGAACTTATCAAGGAAGTCCTCGCGGTCATCATCGGAAAGACCGTCCTTGAACTTGCGGTAATACAGATAGTTTCTTCCGTCGTGATGGATCTGCGTCGAGCACAGATCTCCGTCGCGGTCAACGTACCATTCGTTCATATCGCAATCGCTGTAAAGGCAATCCTTGATATTGCCCGATTCGATGATCTTATAGCCGTGCGCCCTGCCGTTCCATCTTCCGATATTACCGAATACGATAATGTCGGTGTTGCATTGGATATTGAGGTTGTCACGTTCATCACCGAGGTATTCGGCATTGATCTCATACATCTTCTGCGTAAGCTCATCTTCACTGAGGTCGGGATAGTTCTCTCTCAGATCGACAATCCAATCCTTGAGGTCGAGGTCAATATCCTGCCAAATCATACGTTTTTCGGGAAAAGGATAGACGTGTGCGCCAAGCCTTTGCAGACGCTCCGCATACTCACAGATATGAAAAGCGTTGCGCCCCACAAGCACGTGGTAGTCGTCGATATACTTGCACACAAACGCCTTCCTATCTCCCGTGGGATAGGTGACAAGGATCTGATCTCCGTCGGGAATACGGAACTTCTCTTGATAATCGGGATAGATGAACCGAATCTCCTTTGGCTCCTCCATTTTCGATCTGTCAAGCACGGCGAAAACGCCGTACTGATTTTTATAAACGTAATCGCTCATCAGCGTTCCTCCCTGCTTCGTGTTTTCTTCTGCTTTGGCTGTGTGGGTGTTTCTTTCAGCTCTGCGGCTTTTC
>CALCTE010000016.1 GCA_937893885.1 uncultured Clostridia bacterium
ATTGACACCCAACTTTCCGCTTTCGGAAGGTTGGGTGTTTTCTATGCTTTTTATTTTCAATCAATAATAACGGACTTTTTCTTTCCGTTTTTGTTTCTCGGATACTCTCGTATCCTCATAACGAAATCAATATTTACCGCTTCGACAGTGCCTCTACTTTCAATCAAAAGAGCTCCGTCTCCTACCTCCTTGATAGTCCCGTCTATTTGATTTCCGTTAAACGTGTAGATAAGGCATTCCTTATCAATAAATCTCTTGGCAAACTCGATCATTTCGTCCTCCGAATTTCTTTTTTTCATAAGTTGTTTTACCATCATCTGCTTTTGGCTTCTCATCGACAAAAACACGATCAAAAGCATCACAACTATCGGTATATAATACGCAGGATTCAAAAGCTCACCCCCAAAAAAGATACCCTGCTTTTGTGATTTTTAGTTCAATTATGAAATTCAAACGTAAATCTTGCACCGCCGTCTTCTCTATTTTCGGCAAAAAGCTTCGCGTTATGTGCATCGCTTATACCCTTCGCTATGGAAAGCCCTATGCCGTGCTTTCCTTTTTTGCCCTTGTAAAAACGGTCGAATATATGCTCTATATCGTTTTCATTGATGCCTTCTCCGTCGTCGCTTACACTTACCTTGACAATTCCTTCTTCCTCTGCAAGCTCGACGTTAACACACTTTTTGGCATAGCGAAGACCGTTTGATATGACGTTTATAAACGCTCGGAGTAAAGCGTCTGCGTCGCCGTTTATAAACACGTCGCGTTCGGGAAGCGTTAAGGTCATCTGCTTTTTATCGAGGGCGGTAAGCCCCTCAAGCTTTTCTTTTGCGCTTCGAAGAACGTCGCTCAAATTGAAAAGTTCCTTTTTCATTTCGCTTTTGTCTATCTTCGAAATATAAAGTATCTGCTCAAGCATTTCCGTGAGACGTTTGCTTTCGTCAACGATGACGCCTGCGGCTTCCGCTGCTTCGGGGAATATACCGTACTGTATGCCCTCGGCGTAGCCCTGTATCGACATAAGAGGCGTGCGAAGCTCGTGCGATACGTTTTGGAAAAACTGCTTT
Source organism: uncultured Clostridia bacterium (assembly GCA_937893885.1). GTDB lineage: Bacteria > Bacillota > Clostridia > Oscillospirales > CAG-272 > CALCTE01. The sequence continues at coordinate 1,068 of CALCTE010000016.1, forward strand.
TGCTCCTTATCGTATTTATCAAGCTTTACTGCCGCAGTATTCATATTTTCTGCAAGCTCCTGAAGCTCTCTGACGCTGAAATCCTCGCTGTGCGTTGTAAAATCTCCGTGACCGAGCTTATCTGCGAAGCTGCAAAGCTTTTTTATCTGTGACGAAAGGGCGCTTGATACGATAAACACCGCCACGAACATTATGAGCGCGGCAACGATGGAGGCTGAACGCAAAACGTCCTCAGAACCCTTGATTATCTCACCGTACAAACTTAAGTCGGAATATACTACTATGCGGCAATCCTTATACGTTTCACTTTCTCCGAGCGAAAACTTGACCGCAACGTATCTTCCGTAGTTCGTTGTAAAATACTTTGTCTTGCCGAGTTCAAAGCTTTCCTCTGCAACGACCCCCGCAAGAGCAGTCGTCTGCTCAAGCCTTTCATCGTAATCAAAATTTATGTTTCGTATAACGGCGCCGTAGTTTTTCTCGATCATTATAGCTTCAACGTCTGTCGATGCGTAAATTCGGCGCTCTATCTCATCAAACAGCCTGTCGCCGTATTCCTCGTCCGCTACGTCGTATTTCTTTGCATATTCCTCAGCAAGCTCGTAAAACTTTGATATCTGCCCCGAAACGCGTCTGTTCATATAGCTTGTAAGTATTAAGCTAAACGCAAGCACGAGCAAAGTCATAATTACCGCAAGCACAATTCCGTACGTGAGAAGAAGCCTTCCTCTGATGCCTATTTTTTTCATTTAAAGCACCTTACTCAAAAACTCGCAAAGTCGCTCACTTTTGGGATTTGTGAAAAATTCCTCGGGGGGCGCGTCTTCCATAATTTTTCCTTCGTCGATAAATATAACTCTGTCGCCGACCTCTTTTGCAAAGCTCATTTCGTGGGTGACGACAACCATCGTCATACCGCTTTCTGCAAGCTCCTTCATAACGTCGAGTACCTCGCCGACCATTTCGGGATCAAGCGCGGACGTAGGTTCGTCAAAGAGCATTACCTCAGGGTCCATACAAAGCGCTCTGACTATAGCTATTCTCTGCTTCTGTCCGCCCGAAAGCTGTGATGGATAATCATTTGCTCGGTCGGCAAGTCCGACTCTTTCAAGAAGCGCCATAGCTTCCTTTTCCGCATTTTCCTTCGTCTTTTTGAGGAGTTTGATGGGCGCAAGCGTCATATTTTCCAAAATCGTCTTATGAGGAAAGAGGTTAAAATGTTGGAATACCATTCCTATCCTTCTGCGGATAAGGTCGACGTTTGCTTTTTTGTCCGTTATGTCCTCGCCGTTTATGAATATCTTTCCGCCCGTTGGTTCTTCAAGAAGGTTAAGACAACGCAAAAACGTGCTCTTGCCCGAGCCCGACGGCCCGATTATAACGGTGACGCTTCCTCTTTGAAGCTCTGTCGTTATTCCTTTTAAAACCTGTATTTTGCCGAAGCTTTTATGCAGATCTTCGACCTTTATTATCGCATCAGTGATCACTGTTTCTAAGCTTCCTTTCTATGACGTTCATAAGCTTCGTAAGTCCCATAACTATCACAAGATAGATGATAGCAACTACGATAAGCGGGAAAAACGGTGCGTACGTTACGGATCTGACGGTGTCGCCCGCCTTCGTTATGTCGATTACCGCAACGTAGCCCGAAATTGACGTTTCCTTGACGAGTGCGATAAATTCGTTGCCAAGTGCGGGTAAGATATTCTTAAAAGCCTGCGGGCAAATGATGTGCATCATCGTTTGTGCATAGCTGAATCCAAGGCTTCTTCCCGCCTCAAACTGTCCCTTGTCGATAGACATAATTCCGCTTCGCACGATCTCCGCAACGTATGCGCCGGAATTTATACCGAATGCAAGTATTGCGGAGATCATACCGTTTCGCACCGAAGCAAGAACGATAAAGTACATTATCATAAGCTGTACTACTACGGGCGTGCCTCTTATAACAGTGAGATATATCTTGCAAATTTCGTTCAAAAGCTTAAATCTGCCCGTTTTATCGTAGGTAGACCTTATAATAGCAACAATAAATCCGAGGAAGATACCTATAACGAGAGCGCCCGCCGTTATGCCGAGAGTCACCCCGAGACCGCTTGCAAACAGCTTCCAACGCGATTCCTCGATAAAGGTATCCCTAACACCCTTAGCAAGCTTGGAATATATCTTGTGAAAAAAGCCTTTATAAAGCGAGAAGGTCGTCTTCTTGGAGGTGTCGCCCGCGCCATAATCGTAGACCTCGCCGCTCTCGGTCATGACCGATATAAGCTTCGAGCCCTCGGGGAGAGTTATCTTTCCGACCGTCTTTATCGACGACTTGACGTCGCTTAAAACTTCGCTGTACTCCTTGCCGTCAAGCTCATACTGTACGCTTTCGATATTCACGGGTTCGTACTTGTCTTCAAGATATACGTTTACCGTAACACTGCCTTCTTGGGCAAAAACCGGGAAAGCGAAAACGCTGCAAAAAAGTGTGAGTATAAGTGCAAAAAAGAGAATTTTCTTCATTATTAAAATTCCTCGTAAACGAAAGCAAGCCGAGGCGGTGTTATCCGTCTCGGTCAAGCCTTAATTTAAGTATTTGTTATTCTTTAACGATGATAACCTGTACGCCCGTCGCGTAAGTATCTGTGAAGTTGATCTCCTCAAGACGCTTATCCGTAACTGTCATACCTGCAGCGCCGAAGTCAGCCTTGCCTGTCTTAACTGCGGTGATTATGGCATTGAATTCCATATCGTCAATTACAAGCTTATAACCGAGTTTATCGCAGATAGCCTGTGCTATATCAGCGTCGATTCCGACTACCTTATCGCCTTCCATATATTCATAGGGAGGAAAGTGCGCGTTTGTAGCCATGTGAAGCTCACCCTTGGAGGTGTCAACGTTCTCGGGAGAAACGTAGGGGGACTTGCCGACGGTGTCGTCGCCTATGTAGTTTTTAATGATGCTGTCGATCGTGCCGTCTTCCTTAAGCTCTTTAAGCGCGCCGTTGAAAGCTTCGAGAAGCTCTGTGTTTTCCTTTGTGTCTACAGTATACCGAAGGAGCGCCCCATTTTCCGTGACAAAATCACCCTTTCGGTACAGCAAAGAGATCGGAGCCGGTGATAAAATTTCCTTCCAAAATCTGCCAAATATAGTACT
>CALCTE010000017.1 GCA_937893885.1 uncultured Clostridia bacterium
GCAAGCTCCCGTTCAATGCAGACTCCCTTGTATCCGTCGCGCTTATGCATATAACCGACGAAGCGGCACTTCCCAAAGATATAGTACCGTCTCTCCCCGACGGACTCCAATTTATCATACTTCAGGCAATGTCAAAGAACACCGATATGCGATTTGAAAGCTGTGATGAAATGATACGCTATATCGAGGAGCTTTTGCAAAATCCCGACGTTATCTTTGCACCCCTCCCGTCGCTTGCCGTAAGACGTTCTCTGTCAAAAAATAACACATCTTCACAGGCTCAAGCGTCAGCAAATGAAACTGCACCGAGAAAGAAGGACGGTAAAATTAAAACGAAGAGAAAACACAACACGATGCTACCCATTGTTTTGGGCGTATTTTTCGCTTTTCTTGTAGTGGGAGCATTCGGAGCATTTAATTTAGGAAAGACAATATGGAGCGTCACCTTCGGTAAACAATCGGAAACTGTTTCAGAAGACGAAATGGTAACGGTTGAAAACCTTATCGGAAAAGAACTCACCGACGAACTTGCAAACGAGCTTTATCAAAAGGGCTACAGAATAGTCCGCAAGGAAATATTCAGCGACGTTCACGCGGAAGGTTTTATCACCAATCAAAGCCCGACCGAAGGCGCACACATGCGCTACGGATTTAACATAGTTTTATACATCAGCAAGGGCGAACAGAAAATAGTACTTGAAGATTTTACGTTGTCCGACAGCCGTGAAGCAATGAGAATACTTCGAAGTGCGGGACTTGCCGTAGAGATAAAGCAAGTCAACGACGACCTTATTGCAGAGGGATTCGTAATAAAGATGGACCGCAAGGTCGGTGACGTACTGTATCCCGGTGATAAGATAACGCTTTACGTAAGCCTTGGTCCCGAGATCACGCAAGAGATAGTACCCGATGTAACCGGCATTCCGCTCGAAAGTGCGAAGGAGACTATCGAAGAATTCGGATTTAAGGTCGGCAATATAAAAGAAGTGTCAACAACGGACAAAAATCTAAACGGCACGATTAAATCGCAAAGCCTTAAAGCTGAAACGAGCCAGCCCCTTGAGTCGAAAATTGACCTTGAGGTCTACGTTTATAAAGAACCCGAACCCGAGCCTACTCCACCTCCTGCGACAGAAGGCGGAGAAAATACCGAGACGGGAGAAAATACGTAAAATCATCATCAGGAGAAATATTATGGAACTTAAAAATAAGATCGTATCATTTTTGGGAGACAGCATTACGCAGGGCGTAGGCGTTGCAGACCTTGAAAACAGATATGATAACAGACTTCAAAAGCGCTTTGGTTTTGTACGCAGAAACTACGGTTTGAGCGGAACGAGGCTTGCATATCAAAGCACTCCGACACTTGCAGATCCTCAGTTTGCCCTGTATTTCCCGGGACGCGCACAGCCTCTCCCCACAGACAATGATCTTATTGTCGTTTTCGGCGGTACAAACGATTACGGCCACGGAAGAGCTCCGTTCGGTAATTTTGAAGACAGGACTCCCGAAACGTATTGCGGCGCTATAAGATATCTTATCAAGATATTGAATCCCAAAACGAAAAAGCTTGTGTTTATGACGCCTATGTCCCGAAAGGAATGCAATACGCACCCCGCTTATCTTTCACCCGACAAAAAAATGTTTGGTGAATATATCGACGCGATGATAAAAATATGCGACGAGGAAGGCGTTGACGTATTCGATCTGTTTAGAGCCGGACCCGATGCAACCGTCCCCGAGGTATGTGAAAAGTATTTTCCCGACGGACTTCACCCCAACGACGATGGACACGAGGTCATAGCAAAGCTTCTCGGAGATTATCTCGAAAATTTAGAATAAAAAAATTTAAGCCCGCTTCCAAAGAAGCGGGCTTCGTTTTGTATTAAAGCGGATATTGCTGTGATCCGAAGAATACGTGATATAAAAGATATATAGCGTCGTCTGCCGTGATAGCGTTATCTTTGTTAAAATCGCGATTTTGTTCTATCGGGTAATTTTCGTTTCCGAAGAAAATATTGTAAAGAAGATATATGGCATCGTTTGCGCCTAAAGTGCCGTCGCCGTCTGTATCTCCGATTATCAATTCTCCGCTATACCTTCTTGCACTCATTAAGCACTCGTTTCCGCTTGCAACATCGACTGATGCCCAGTCGTCATCACTCATCACACAAGTAAAAACCTTGAGCGCTTCGCAATAATTAAACGCATTCTTTTCGATTTTTTCAATAGTATTTGAAAGCTTCAGATTCGAGAGTTTAATGCAGAAATAAAACGCCCCTTCACCTACGGTCTTAACGTTATCTCCCATCTTGAGACTCACGAGAGACTGACAGCCGAAAAACGTGTCTTTTTTAATTTCCGTAACGGCGCTTGGTAGAGTTACGTCTGCAATATTTTTGCAATAATAAAAAGCGCTTTCACCGATTGCTTTGACGGTGCTCGGTATTTTTATATCGCGAAGCGTATAGCAATACGCAAAAGCCTTGCTTCCTATAGTTTCAAGCGTTGAGGGCAGATTTACCGAAAGGAGATTTTCAAGATGGCGGAACGCGTTGTTTCCGATGCGGGTTATACCTTCGGAAACGGAGATATAAACAATGTCATCTCTTAAATGATGCCACGGGACGTCCGTCTCTTTTTCATAGTCCGTCATAGCGCCATTACCGCTTATGTATAAAGTTCCGAGATCGGAATCAAAATTCCACGCGGCAGTCGCACCGCAGCTTCCGTTATTTGCATTTACGGCAAAGAGCGAAAATGCCGAAAAAAGAAGGGCGGCAGATAAAAATAATATGATTTTTCTCTTCACTGAAGGCTCCTTGGCTTATTACAGTCTTTAGGTTATTATAGCATACCGTGCTCTTACTTGTCAAGGCATAAACACGGCTTTGCTTTGGCACAAAAATATTTTTCAACAAACTTGAAAAAAGGTCTTGGAATATCACAATATATATGGTATAATTAATATAAGTATATATAGGTGGTGGTTGCTATGGATAAAGTGAAGGACTTTTTTCAATATCTGCTTTCCGAAATGAGAGACATCAGCGTAATAATAGACATCATTGATATTGCGATTGTTTCGATATTGATCTACTGGTTTTACAAGTTCATACGAGACAGGCGTGCGGGTAAGCTCGCCCTTGGTGTTTTGCTCTTTTTTGCTTTGCTCTTTATAAGCGGTATCGCGAAAATGCAGGCTCTGAATTTCCTTTTACGCAACCTTATCCAAGTAGGACTCATCGCCATATTCATCGTGTTCCAGCCTGAACTTCGTTCAATTCTTGAACGTCTCGGTGAGCAACCTATAAAAAGCCTCAACCGTTTAACGCAAAGTGCAAAGCTCAAATATGAGGAAGCTATCGACCAGGTATGCGATGCGGTAACGGAGTTTTCACTAAAGCACACAGGTGCGCTTATTGTTTTTGAGGGTGAAACAAAGCTCGGAGACGTCATAAGCACGGGTACGGTCATTGATGCAGAATGCTCGCTGTTTTTGATAAGAAACATATTCTTCGACAAAGCACCTCTACATGACGGTGCCGCAATAATCAGAGAAGGTAAGCTCTATGCCGCGGGTTGCTATCTGCCCTTGTCCAACCAAGATATCGACCTTAATTTAGGCACACGCCACAGAGCAGGACTCGGAATGAGTGAAAACTCAGATGCACTTGTCATAATCGTTTCCGAGGAAACGGGAAATATTATGCTGGCACAAAACGGTAAACTTAAAAAGATCAGCGCCATTGCAAGTTTAAAAAAGACACTCAAAAAGCAACTCATACCGAACGAAGAAGAAAACACGGCAAATATCGCAAAGAAGTTGCTCCGCAGAAAGCACGGAAAAGTAAAAGAGTCGGAAGAAACTTTAGATACGGAGGAGAAAAACAATGTCAATCAAGCATAAAGTCGTTACAACAAACGCTTCTCCCGCCGAAAAAAAAGAAATGCCTAAAAATCTTCTTCCCAAAATCTTTTCGGTGATTGCCGCTATAGTACTGTGGCTTTACGTTATAAGCACCGACGCACCCATCTCCGACGTCAAATTAAGTGTAGCAGTCGATCTTCTCGGTGCAAATACCATAGAATCGTCCTACGGTCTTTCCCCCATAAGCGGTGCAGGGCAGTCGATAAACGTCGTTTTGTCGGGCAAAAAAAGTGTCATAAGCGACCTTGAAGAAACTGACGTATACGCTTACGTTGACCTAAATGCCGTAAATAAGTCGGGAAGCTACACGCTTAAAGTAATGGTCAACTCTCCCGAGGGCGTTACGGTCGATAACTACTCTCCCCGCGAGATAAGCGTTTATCTTGACAAGAACATAACGAAAAACGTACCTGTAAAGGTCATTAAGGCGTCCTACAGCTGGACGACCCGAGCAAGCTCTCTTTAGGTAACATTACCACCGATGTCGAATACGTTGACATAACAGGACCCGCAGAGATAGTAAATTCGGTCAAATCTGCAAACTTGAACTTGGAGCTTCAGAAATTAAGCACTTCAACTACCTATACGGGAAAGCTCGTACTCGTGGACGATGACGGCAGAGAAGTAAACAACGCCTTTACAACGATAAGCTCCCCCAGCGTAACGGCGACCATTCCCGTTATAACGACAAAGCAGATATCTCTCGGCGTTGATTTCACTCACGGATATTTTAACAAAGATAATGCAGACATTGAAATAAGCCCGTCCTCCATCACCGTTTCTATGCCGGTTGAGATGCAAGACGATCTTGACGAGCTTATAATCAAGACGGTAGATGAGACGCAGATAGGCTCCGATACGTCGATACAAAGCGCGATAAAGCTTCCCGAGGGAGTAACTGCGGTTACGGCGGTAAATTCGGCAACTATAAATATAAGACTTAAAAACACAGAGACCTCTACCCTTACTTTTAAGGCGTCAGATATCGACATACTGAACGTTCCCGAGGGTTACACCGCAGAGATCGAAACGAGCAATATTGCAGTCGGCGTGAGAGGGCCTAAAAATACCGTTTCAAAAATGAGCCCCTCTGATTTTAAAGCTTCCATTGATCTTTCAGGACATTCTATGGAAGGAACGAGCACTATAGTCGTTGATTTTGAAAGCGACGTCGAAGGAGTCTACACCCTCAACGTCGAGAAGAAATATCCTCTCCCCACGGTGATGGTTACCTTAAAAAAGGTGAGATGATGAGTACAGCTACCGTTTTAAAATGCGAGGGAGATATTGCACTTATAGAAACGCTTCCTAATGAAAGTCCCTGCGATACATGTAAAAATCCTTGTGCGCAAAGAAATTGCAGTGCCTTAAAGACAATAAAACTTTGGGCAAAAAACACTTGCGGCGCAAAGGTCGGAGAAAAAGTTTCATTTGAGGAAACAAAAACAAGCGCCGGCATTTTTTCGGCACTTTGCTGTATGGCGCTTCCGCTTTTGGCGGCAGTCGCGTCATTCATACTTATAAAAGGGCATATTGAAGAAAGCTTTACATTTCTTATATCGCTCGCCATTTTCGCCGTGACGGAATTTTTTGCTGTACCCATTGCAAAATCCTATGAAAAAAGGCACCCAACGCTAAATATTGTAAAGAATTTGGAGAATAAGTAATGTATTCTGACAGCGCAAAAAAGCTCTGGCAATTAAAAAGCTATGACGAGGCTCTTGCAAGAGAAATCTCGGAAGACCTCGGAATATGCACAAATACTGCGGCGCTTTTGTGCCTTAGGGGTATAGACAGTACGGATGTCGCAAAACGTTTTCTGCGTAAGGAGACCTGCTCATTTTATAATCCTTTTTTGATAAAGGATATGGACAGGGCGGCAGACCGAATAATCCTTGCGATACAAAAAAACGAAAAAATATGCGTATACGGTGATTACGACGTTGACGGCATTACCTCAACAAGTCTTTTGTGCCTTTATCTTGAAAGTAAAGGCATAAGCTGTACACACTACATACCCGACCGCAACAGCGAAGGCTACGGAATGAATACCGCCGCCATCGAATCAATAGCAAAGTCGGGCACTTCCCTTATCGTCACCGTCGATACAGGTGTTACCGCCGTCGACGAAGTCGAATTTGGAAAAGCCTTGGGGCTTGATTTCATTGTTACCGATCACCACGAATGTAAAGATGAGCTTCCCTCATGCATCGTGGTAAATCCCTGCAGACACGATTGCGAATATCCGTATAAGGCTCTCGCCGGTGTAGGCGTCGTCTTCAAGCTTATTTGCGCCGTCGAAATGGCGCTCGAAAATAAAAAGGACGAGGTGCCTGCAGAGCTTTTGTCAAAGCTCTTTTCGAAATACGCACAGATAGTTGCTCTCGGTACCGTCGCAGACGTTATGCCCGCAACCGACGAAAATCGTTTGATAATAAGCATAGGGCTTTCAATGATGCAAAAGTCACCTGACCCGTGGTGTAGATCTATTTTAGATTTCTACGGCTTCTACGGTAAAAAGGGCGGCGATAAGCAAATAAGCTCCTCCACCATAGGATATATAATCGCACCGCGCATTAATGCCGCCGGAAGAATCGGTGACGTTGAGCTTGCTGTAAAGCTATTTTTGACGAAGTCAAAGGCAGAGTCCGATGCTTACGCTTCCGAGCTTTGCGAGCTTAACAGAAAACGTCAGATAATGGAAAACGATATAGTGGAAGAGGCTGTCGAAATGATACAAAAATCGGAAAGCGACGAGCCCTTTATAATCTTATCTTCGGATAATTGGCACCAAGGAATCATAGGAATTGTCGCATCGCGTATCTCTGAAAGATACTCAAAGCCATGCATCCTCATAACGTTCTGCAACGAAGACAAATTAAGCGGTAAAGGTTCGGGACGAAGCGTGCCCGGAATAAGCCTATACGATGCTTTGGAATACGCAAGCGAGCATCTTGTGAAATTCGGCGGCCACGAGCTTGCAGCAGGACTTACGGTAAGCAGAGATAACCTCGAAAAATTCAAGGAAAAGATAAACGAATACGCTAAAAACAAAAGCTTTGATAAGGACGCTGTCGTACCCATAGAGGTAGACTGCGAGCCTATCCCTTCGGAAATTAATTCGACGTCCGTAAAGGAGCTTCGCCTTTTGGAGCCCTTCGGGTACGGGAACCCCTCCCCCCTGTTTATGATATCAAATGCGACTATATCGGATATCACACCTCTTGCAAACGATAAACATTGCAGATTTAATTTAACTAAAAACGGATACACATTCCAAGCCGTATATTTTGGCACGCCCGCCTCGAAGCTCGGCTTATGTAATACGGATAAAGTTGATGTGCTTTATCTTATGGAGATCAACTGCTACGCAGGAAAAGAAAATTTACAACTTATAGTCAAAGACGTAAGAGCAAACAAAACGCTCACCGACTATATTGATGATCAGGACGACCTTTATAACAGGATAATAAGCGGCGATACACTCTATGACGTGATCGGCGATGACGTTATACCGACAAGAGACGATTTCAAAGCCGTGTATCTATACGTATTAAGACTTTTGAAGTGGGAATCGAAAACTCTCGACTACGCCTATATTGCAAGAAGCGTATGTGCAAGCGGGTACTATATAGGCGTTTGCAAAACGCGTCTTATACTTGATATATTCAAAGAAAAAGACCTTATTGACCTTGAGGTTTTGGAAGGGCGCACGGTGAAGATATCCCGTTCGGATAGGCTTGCCCCCGGTGTAAAGGTCTCTTTGGACGGCTCACAAATACTTATTTCATTACGTGAAATGAAAAAACGAAACAATTAGGAGAAAGCAGATGTCAGATAGCTTCGAAGCCTTTTGGAGAGCAATAGGCTGTAAAGCACAATTTGATAAGGAAATGATCGCAAGCGCATTTGCCTTTGCAAGCGACGTGCATTCCGGTCAACAAAGAAAGACCGGCGAGGATTATATAGTGCACCCAATCGCAGTAGCAGAGATAGTTGCAAATCTCGGACTTGATACTGCCTCCGTTTGCGCCGCGCTCTTACACGATACGGTTGAAGATTGTAAGGGCGTCACCACGGAACTCGTCGCTAAAAGCACGAACAAAGAGATAGCCTCTCTCGTTGACGGACTTACCAATTTGACCCAGATTCCCTTTGAGTCAAAGGAAGACGAGCATATTGAAAATCTCCGTAAGATATTTCTTGCGATGAGCAAGGATATCCGCGTTATTTTCGTAAAGCTTGCAGACAGGCTTCACAATATGCGTACTCTTTCCGCGAAAAACGAAGCAAAGCAAAGAGTTACGGCACTTGAGACGATGCAGGTATATGCCCCCATCGCTCACCGTTTAGGTATACAAGTAATTAAACAAGAGCTTGAAAACCTTTCCCTTCTTTATCTTGACAGACTTGGATATAACAAAGTGCTCACGTATATCGAAAGAAAATTCGGAGAAAGCATAGATTTTCTCGAAGGTACGAAAGCAAAAGTGAAAGAGACTTTGGAAAACCAAGGAATTCACTGTGAGATAGAAGGCAGAGTTAAGTCCGTATACAGCATCTATAAAAAGATGTATAACGCCAACAAGTCCTTTGATGAAATATACGATTTCTATGCGATAAGAGTGCTCGTCAACACCGAATCGGAGTGCTATACGGTGCTTGGTCACATACACGAGATGTATAACTCCATGCCCGGAAGATTTAAGGACTATATCTCGACGCCAAAGCCGAATATGTATCAATCCTTGCACACGACGGTCATCGGACGCGACGGTGTGCCGTTTGAAGTACAGATAAGAACTCACGACATGCACGAGGTTGCTGAATACGGTATCGCGGCGCATTGGAAATATAAGGACGGACAGCACGCCGCAAACGATCTCGGGGAAAAGCTTAAGTGGATACGTACCCTTCTTGAAAACGAGGGCGACTCAAACGATCCCGACGAATTTTTCCGCCCCTTTAAGATCGACCTTTTTGAAGACGAAACTTTCGTCTTTACGCCTAAGGGAGACGTTATAACACTCCCCAGCGGATCTAACTGCATCGACTTTGCATACGCCATTCACTCGGGTGTCGGCAACAAGCTTATAGGCGCAAAGATAAACGGTAACATAGCGCCCATCGACACCGAGCTTCAAACAGGTCAGATAGTCGAAGCAATAACGAGCCAAAGCTCAAAGGGTCCGAGCCGTGATTGGCTTACGATAGTCAGAAGCAGTGAAGCAAAAAATAAAATACGTCAATGGTTCAAAAAAGAAAAGAGAGCCGAGAATATCATAATAGGTAAATCCGAGTTCGACAGAGAGTTTCGAAGCTTCGGTGTATCTCACACGGAAGCGCAAAAAACAGAGGTGCTTTCTGCTGTTATAAAAAGGCTCGGCAATCTCTCCTCAATCGACGATCTGTATAATGCCGTGGGCTACGGCGGACTTTCATTTTCGAAGGTCGGCAGGCTCCTTAGGGAAGAATTTGATAAGCTCGTGCGTCCTACAGAGCCGACAGAGCCCGTAAAGGCGCAGGACGTACAGACGAAAAAGTTTAAATTAAAAGGACACAACGTAATTGTTGAAGGACTTGAAGGCTGTGAGATAAAGCTTGCGCATTGCTGCAACCCACTTCCCGGCGACGAGATAATAGGCTTCGTCACAAGAGGCAGGGGCGTCTCAATTCATAAAAACGACTGCCCCAATATTTTATCCACGAGTAAGACCGAGGAAAATAAGGAGCGTTTCGTCAACGTCTGGTGGACGGACGAAAGCCTTAAGTCCACTGCAAACAGCTTCGAAGCGGCAATTACCATAACCGCAAGACGAAACTTCACGATACTCGCGAAGATAACAAACGTACTTGCGGATATGAAGGTCGCAATAAGCGCCATAAACACAAGAGAAATGGGAGAGGACGAATACAGTATCTCTCTTGTAGTGGTGTGTAAAAACCTTGACCATCTTAAAAATATAGTATCGAGGCTCGGCTCCGTCGAGAACGTCACAAGCGTACGCCGCAGCTTCACGTAAGGAATTTATGAAACTTGTAATTTGCAGAGCAGAAAGCGCAAAGCTTGAAATTGACGACAAGACTTGTGCCGAGATCGGAAAAGGACTTTTCTGCCTTTTGGGAATGACTGATGGCGACACAGAAAAAGACGCAGAGCTTCTTATTAAAAAGTGCGTCAATATGCGCATCTTTTCCGATGAAAACGGTAAAATGAATTTGTCCGTCAGGGATATAGGCGGCGAAATACTCATAGAGCCGAATTTTACGCTTTATGCTAATATTCGCCACGGCAACCGCCCCGACTTTTTCGGTGCAATGAAGCCCGACGGCGCAAGTAAATTATTCGAATATTTTAAGAAAAAGCTTTTGGAAAGCTATGAAAAAGTTAAATTCGGCGTATTCGGTGCAGATATGCATACAGACGTAAAAATGGACGGTCCCGTTACCATCATTGCGGATACAAGGGAGCTTTCCTAATGGACGTAAAACTTATTCTGCATAGTGAGCTTATAAGCCGATATTACGCTCAAACTCTCTGTCTTATTATGTGGCCGAGAGCAAAATTTCACGAGGATCTCCCTATAGACCATACTCCCTCGTGCGAGCTTTGGGAAAGTGATGAGGGCTGCGTATACAAGGCGAAAGCCGTTATAAGAACCGAAAACGGTGTCTTTAATGGAGAATACGTGCTTCGAAAGTCAAAAAAGCTCTATATGGACGACAGCGCCCTTGCCACCGGCAGAGCCTTTATAGAAGCGGCATACAAGGCGGGACTTAAAAAAATGCCGTGGGGACTTTTAACGGGTGTACGCCCCGCAAAGCCCTTACTTGCCGCGAAGCTTGCGGGAAACGACGTTCAAAATGCAAAAGATTTTATGACGGAAAAATATCTCGTTAGCCCCGATAAAGCAGAGCTTTGCATTGATATTGCAAAAAAAGAATATCTTACGGTAAAAGAGCTTCCCGAAGATTCAGTGAGCATCTATATCTCCGTTCCCTTCTGTCCGACAAGATGCTCCTATTGCTCCTTCGTTTCTTACGCAAAGCCTAACCTTATGGCTCTTATCCCCGAATACGTTGAGCATTTATGCCGCGATATAAATGCGGTAGCGAATAAGGTGAAAGCACTTTCTTTAAAAGTCGTTTCGATATACGTCGGCGGCGGAACACCCACGACCTTAAACGAAACCGAGCTTGAGAGTCTTTGCAAAGCGATAACGGACTCCTTTGACCTTACCTATCTTCGTGAATTTTGCATAGAAGCGGGCAGGCCCGATACGGTGACAAGACAAAAACTCGAAATAATGAAGAAATACGGAGTCGGTCGCATAAGCATTAACCCCCAGACTGTACACGATAAGACGCTTCAGACTATCGGAAGACGCCACAGCGCAAAGCAGTTTTTTGACGCATACGCTCTTGCAAAGGAGGTCGGCTTTGACAGCATAAATACCGATATTATACTCGGACTTCCGGGCGAAAACGGCGAAGAATTCCTTGAAAGCGTAGAAAAAATACTTGAGATTTCACCCGACAATATAACTATACACAGCTTTTGCATCAAAAAATCGGCAGACCTTGCAGGAGTTTCCGACTCTTTGCCCGACAGCGCGCTTTTGCCATATCAGAAAAAAGCATTCGACGAGGTAATTAAAAACGGATATTCTCCATATTATATATACAGACAAAAGAATGCCGTGGAAAATCTTGAAAACATCGGCTTTGCTAAAGCAGGAAAAGAGGGGCTTTACAACGTAGTGATGATGGAGGAGATACACTCGGTCATCGGCATAGGCGCCGGCGCGTCTACAAGGCTCGTTTCAAAGGACGGCAGCAATATATGCCGTCACTACGCACCGAAATACCCATTTGAATACAAAGACTACAACATTTGCGACACGGTCGCTTATATAGACGATTTTTACAATAACAAATATTAACGGAGGGCAGATATGTTAAGCTATCAAATAACGTTTCCGCAGATTTCGGCACTCGCTAAGCAAAGCGAAGCAAAATTCGAAAATAAACTTTCCGAGGTAGTTGAAGACTTACTCGAAACAAGCCCCGAGGTACTGCTTATCTCCGGCCCAAGCGGTTCGGGAAAAACAACCACCTCAAAGAAGATACAAGATGCTCTTGCAAAAGAGGGCAAAGATTCGTTCAGGCTTTCTCTTGACGATTTCTTTTTTGACATAAAGGACAGAAAGAATAAAACAACTGACCTCGAAAGCATTGAGCTTTTGGATATTGACCTTCTTTCATACGTCGTCCATCAGCTCGCATCGGGCGAGCCCACGCATATCCCCTCGTTTGATTTCGAATCTCAAAAGAGGCTTTTCGACGGAAAACAGAAGATAATCAACAAGGGCGACCTTCTTATCGTAGAGGGAATCCATGCACTTATGCCCGAGCTTGTAGATATGTTCGACGATATGAAATACGCAACACTTTATATAAGCGTTGAGGGCAGTGCAGAATTCGAAGACGGGCTTTCAGTAGACGGACGCGATATAAGAATGATGCGCCGTATGGTCAGAGATATGCAGTTTCGCGGCGCAAAACCCGAATACACCTTGGAAATTTGGAAGGGCGTCGTAGCTTCCGAAAAAGTAAACATCGAGCCGTATAAAGAAAACGCTCATTACGTTATTGACTCATTCTTTGAATACGAACCTTACGTAATTAAAAAACAGCTTTTAAAAGCACTTGAAATGATAAGCGACGACGGTGAATACGCCGATGTTAAGGAGAAGTATCTGCCGTTTGCAAAGAAGCTCTCAGCGGCTTCGGGAGATCTTATTCCCAAAGATTCTCTCCTTCGTGAATTTATAGGTTAAAGGATTTTAAAATGAAGAAGAACAATTCACAAAGAAAGCAGAACTTCGTCCTCGGCGCTTTGCTTTTAATGATTTCGGGCATCATATGTAAGCTTATTGGTGCGTTCTTTAAGGTGCCGCTTACGAATATGATAGGCGATGCGGGAATGGGATACTTCAGCTCCGCATACAGCATCTATACCGTGCTATTTACGATATCTACCGCAGGTATTCCCGTCGCAGTATCCAGAATAATATCCGCCTACATTGTAAAAAAAGACAAAAGCGCCGTCACAAAGACCTACAGGGCATCACTGATTATTTTGGTAGCTCTCGGTCTCGCGGGATTTTTAGCAATGTATATATACGCGCCTTCACTTGCAAAGAATTTCCTTAAAAACGAGGGTGCAGTATATTCTATAAAGGCACTTGCGCCCACTCTTTTCTTTATATGCGTAGAATCGGCTTTGCGAGGCTATTTCCAAGGTCACCAGAATATGACTCCCACCGCCGTGTCGCAAGTAATTGAATCCGTCGGCAAGCTTGCTTTCGGTATTATCGGCGCTCTCTATGCGATGAATAAAGGCTACGGAATCGAAATTGTTTCAGCCTTCGCCATCATTGGTATTTGCATCGGTGCGGCACTTTCCTGCGTGTACCTTGTCGTAAGCAAGCTTTCCTACAGAAAATACGATTACGGCATAGCCCCTGCTGACTTGAAATCCCCATCAACGAAAAAGATACTCTCCGAGATAGCACTTATCGCGATTCCCATAACCTTAAGCTCACTAGTTTTAAGTATTGCAAATCTCGTAGACAGCACGGTTATTATGAGATGCCTGCAAAATTCGGGGCTTACGCTCGAATCGGCAACCGCGTTAATAGCAAATAACGAAAATTATGTGCTTCAAGCTATGTCCGAGTCACAGATAATTGAAGCCGCGTCAAACGTTATTTACGGCAACTACACGTCACTTGCCGTGACGATGTATAACCTGCCGCTCGTGCTTCTCACTCCGCTTTCGATAAGTATTATACCCGTTCTTTCCGAGGCGTTCACGAAAAACGACAAGACCAAAATTAACGAAGTGACAGACTCTGCATTTAGAATACAAAGCGCTGTCTCTCTCCCCTGCGCACTCGGACTCTGTGCACTCTCCTACCCCGCTCTTTGCGTACTATATAAGAGCGCTCCCGCACAGATGGCTGCCCCGCTTCTTTCGATACTTTCTATTTCGATATTCTTCGTTGCGATGGTATCCGTCACAAACGCTATGCTCCAATCCCTTCATAAGCAATGGCTTCCCATCGTTTCGATGTCTGTCGGCGTAGCATTCAAATTTATTTCGGCCTACGTTTTGATAAGTATTCCCGAAATCGGCATTTACGGTGCGCCCATCTCGACACTTC
This sequence comes from uncultured Clostridia bacterium, assembly GCA_937893885.1. GTDB lineage: Bacteria > Bacillota > Clostridia > Oscillospirales > CAG-272 > CALCTE01. The sequence goes on from CALCTE010000017.1 coordinate 14,161, forward strand.
TTTGCTACTTTACCGCTATGATGGTCAACTTCTTCTTTATGGCAAAGTATACCAAATGTGTACCAGGAATAAGACGCGTATTTCTTAAGCCCTTTATCGCATCGGCTTTATGTGCACTTTCCGCTATGGGCTCTTATTATCTTTTGAAGCTCATTATGGGAGAAGGCAGAATTATTACTCTGCTTTCCATAGTCTTTGCGGCTGTTGTATTCTTCTTTACTCTTTTCCTTATCGGTGCATTGACAAAGACGGATATTCTGCTTTTGCCAAAGGGCGAAAAGATATACACACTTCTTTTGAAGTTAAAAATTGTAAAAGAATAGTTTTTTATAAAAAGCTATTGATTTTATCGTCAAGATTTGATAAAATAATCTAGCAAAATATAAATAATGGAGGAAAACAAAATGGCATTTGTAATTGACCAGGAAAAATGCGTTGGTTGCGGCGCTTGCGCTGACCAGTGCCCCGTTGAGTGCATCTCTGAAAACGACGGTAAGTTCCAAATTGACGCTGATCAGTGCATTAGCTGCGGTGCTTGCGCATCTGTTTGCCCTGTTGAAGCTCCCGCTGAGGAATAAGAGATACATACGAAAAACAGCGTGCAATGCACGCTGTTTTTTGTTATATGGCGTAAAAAATAACCTTCCGCGAAGGAAGGTTATTTTCATTATTATTCAGCTGTTTCTTCTGTGGGAGCTTCAACAGCAGCCTCAGCTTCTGCTTCTTCAACTACTTCAGGAAGAAGTGCTCGTATAGAAAGGCTGACTCTCTTCTTTTCAAGGTCGATCTCAATGATCTTCGCTTCAACCTCCTGGCCAATCGTAAGCTCATCTGCAGGCTTTGAAACCTGCTTGTTAGCGATTTGAGAGATATGGATAAGTCCATCGATACCGGCAATAATATTAGCGAATGCACCGAAAGGTGTAAAGCTTACAACAGTTGCCTTAACTACGTCGTCAACCTTGTAGTTCTCCTCAAAGATTCTCCAAGGATTAGACTCTTCGGTCTTGTAACCGAGAGAGATCTTACGTGTTTCGGGATCGTACGCCTTAACGTATACGTCAACCTCTTGTCCTATCTTGAGGACGTCAGAGGGGTGCTTAATGTGTGCCCAGGATATCTCGGTGATATGTATCATACCGTCCACGCCGCCCAAGTCAACGAATGCGCCGAAGGAAACGAATGATTTAACCGTTCCGCGATATTTTGCTCCGATCTCGATATTTTCATAGAAGCTTTCACGAATCGCTCTTCTTGTTTCAAGAAAGGATTCGCGTACAGAGCCTACCGCACGGTGCTTATGTGCGTCAACGTCAACGATCTTGAACGTAACCTCTCTCCCCTTGATAGTGCCTTCTTCGGAAGCCTTTTTAAGCTCGGAAGTAAGCTGGGAAAAAGGAATAAATACTCTGTTTGTCTTGTAATTGATAATAGCCCCGCCTTTTACTGCGTCAGCTATCGTTCCCTCAAGGTTGGTCTTATCGGCATAAGCTTTTTCGATAAGCTCCCAATTCTTCTCAAGGTTGAATTTCTTTCTCGAAAGTGTGACAACTCCTTCACGGTCGCTAACCTTTGCAACTACGACGTCGATCTCGTCGCCTACGTTATAGGTCTTTCCTTCCGCAATGTCGTTTTCCACGTCCTCATAAGGAAGAACACCCGTGTATTTAACACCGAGGTCTACGTGAATCTCTGTGGGAAAAACTGCCGTAATGATTCCCGAAATTCTGTCTCCGTTATGAAGATTCTTAAAAGATTGGTCGAGCATTTCCTCAAAGCTCATGTTGTCATCAAGAACTAATTGTTCTGACATTTGTTTGTAACCTCCTCGATTAAGCCGCTTGGCGTCGATGCGCCTGCGACTATCCCTATTTTGAGCCCTTTATCCAAAGCTACGACATCTTCCGCAGATTCAACAAAATACGTCCTCTCGCAGTTTGACTTGCAGATATCGTAAAGCTTCAAAGTATTTGAGCTTGATTTACCTCCGACAACGAACATCACGTCGCATACTTGCGAAAGCTCGTACGCTTCCTTCTGTCTTGCTTCGGTAACACCACATATTGTATCAAAAATTTTTGCGTTTGTATATACTTTTTTGAGAATTTTTTTACATTTTTCGTAATCTGATACGCTATGAGTGGTTTGCGCTACCATTATAACATTTTTATAGCCAAAAATCAAGTTTATATTTGATTTTGCACTAATTTTGCTGTAATCTTCGAAAACGATTTTTTCGCCTTTTGCATAGCTTAAAGACGCCACTACCTCGGGGTGATTAGGGTTACCTATCATTACGAGAAGTGTGTCTTCATCGGTGTTTTCCGAAATGATGTTATGTATCTTTTTCACGTCAAAGCAAGTCGCGTCAATGAGAGTGCAGTTTTTATTTCGAAGCTCGTTTTCAACCTCAAACCTAATTCCGTGCGAACGGATTATGACGTTTGAGCCGTCTTCTATTTTATCTATCTCATCTTCACTTATCGTGATAAGACCTCTTCTTTGGGCATCTGCGTTAAATACGGGGTTATGTATCATCTCGCCGATACAGTAAGTCTTTTTACCGCTTTCAAGGCACTTTTCAAGAAGCTTTACCGCCCTTGCAACACCAAAGCAAAAACCCGAGAATTTTCCTACTGTAATACTCATTTTATCTCTCCTGCAAGAGCCGTTATTTTTTTCTTGACAAGCTCGGTTGTTTCCGCATCACCGAATTCCCGGAAATTTTCAAAAGGAATAAGCTCTCCGAATCTCACTGTTATTTTACCGAAAAGCCCCACCTTCATATTCTTTGCAGTTATACTTACAGGTACAACGCCGCACATTGCTTTACGTCCCACGAGCGCAGCGCCGTTTTTGAAATTTGTTTGCGATATTTTCTTTTTCTGCTTTCTCGTTCCCTGCGGAAACATCAGCACACTTCTTCCCTCTTCAAGCGTCGTTATAACGCTCTTTATTGCGTTTATATCCGACTTACCTCTTCTTATCGGGATAAATCCGAGAGCCTTCAAAAAAGCCGCTATAGGTCTGTATTTCGCAAGCTCCGCTTTGCCGAGATAAGAAATGGGAGTTTTTATATGGGCACCTATAAAAGCAAAATCCAAAATTGATATATGATTTGACAAAATGAGCACCGCTTTATCCTTCGGTACGTTTTCGATGTTTTTAATGTCAAATCTGTATAATATATGCAAAATGAATTTTACTATAGGTCTTAAAAATCTATATAGCATATCCGAGCTTTTCCTTTGCAATGTTTTCGATCTTCAAAACCGTTTCGTCAACGCTTTCTTCGGAATTATCAATAAATACTGCGTCCTCGGCGGGAACGGCGGGTGCAGTCTTTCGTGTACTGTCGTTTCGGTCTCGTATCTCCATATCCTTCAAAACGTCGTCGTAGCTCGTCTCTATTCCCTTTTCCGTGAGCTCCTCAAAGCGTCTTTTCGCTCTCGCTTCTGAAGACGCGGAGAGGAATATCTTTATCTGCGCTTTCGGAAGAATAACAGTTCCTATATCTCTGCCGTCCATTATTACGTTATTATTCTTTGCAAAATCTCTCTGCATCTGAAGAAGAAATCTTCTTACAGTTCCCAGAGCCGATACGGCAGAGGCATACATTGACATTTCAGGCGTACGGATGGCATCTCCGTG
>CALCTE010000018.1 GCA_937893885.1 uncultured Clostridia bacterium
GCCAAGCGTGTTCAAATCTCTGTCCGACAAGACAATAGCGGCGTTTCCTGCGCCGAGCGCCTTGTCTTTTATCATTTGCAGAGCGTATTCAACGTTTCTCTTTTCGTTGGGGCAGGGGCAAATGTGCGCACACATCGTCATACCGAGTTTCTGCTTTATGGTAAGTTCTTCAAGCTTCAGTTCTTTCTTTATTTCTCTTCTTTTAAGATTCATAACAGAACTCCTAATAAATTTATTTCAGACGCTTGTCCGATAAAAAAATTATAGTATCCGCGAGTGTGCGTCTACAAGTATTTTTGTGCGCCGAGTGGAAAATTTGTAATCAAAATTTAAATTAGCGCTTTCGACAGGCGCTTTCGCGTATATGGCAAAAATGTCACGGAGCTATCTTTTCAAATGCGATGCGCTCGTCGCCGTTTGCAAGATATATCACGCCGCAATATGTAAAGCCGTGCTTTGCAAGCGCCTTTTGCATGGGGATATTGTCCTTATGCGTGTCAAGGCGTAAGCTTTTGCACTTTGAAAGGCAAAAGTCAAAGCAAGTACCCGCAACTCCCGCACCGCAAGGACCGACGGCAATTCTGTGAAGTACGCCGTATTCGCCGTTTGTAAGCCAAGCACCGCCGTCAATGCGGGCGTAGGTGGGGTCGTCGTGTATGGCAAAAAAGAATACCGCTATCGGCTTGCCATCTTTACAGCAAACGTACAAATGCCCTTCCTCTACGTCTTTTTCTATAAGCTCGCGGCTCGGATATCCGCCCTTCCACTGATGAGGGTTTCCCGCCTTTTTCATAAAATCCCTTGCCTTTTCGTAAAGCGCAAGGGCGGTGTCTACGTCATTTTTGTTTGCGTTTCTTATGTTAAACGTGTTGTTCATAGCTTCTCCCATAAAAAATTGCCACCTTGCAAGGTGGCAATTTTCATACGTTTTTATTTGCTTTCCTCTGTGTTTTCGCACTTCTGGTTAGCGATACCGCAGCTTGTCTTGCAAGCGGACTGGCAAGATGTCTGGCATTCGCCGCAACCGCCCTTGTTTTCGCAAAGCTCACGAGTTTTGATAGTCTTGATATGTTCCATATTTAATACACCTTTCGTTAAATTATCACGTGAATTTTATCATATTTTTCACTTGCAGTCAATATATAGCCGAAAAATTTTGAAAAAATCGGAAAAACCGCCGTTTACGTTTCGCTTATGCCTATCACGCGGTATATTCCGTTGATATCAGCGCCTATGATAACGTAGTGCCATTTTCCGTTTATCATGACTTCTGCTGCGCAGCTTGCACCTTCAACGGTTTTCACCCACTCATCTGTGCAAATCTTTACCGAGTTTTCGTCAAAGTTTAAGTGTCCCTCCGCCTCGCTGTAACGGTACAGCAACAGCGCGACGAAATCTGCAAATTCTTTTGTTGTCATAACATCGGGCGTTATCCCCTCGGAAAGAATCTTTCCGACAGCAACCTCAAGCCCTTGCGCAAAGCTTATCTGTTCGCTTACGAGAAGCTTTCCGCCCAATATTTCAAAGACTACAAAGTGGACGGTACTTTCTTCGGGATAGAGCTCGTTTTCTTCGCTGAAGCTTACGTAATATTTGTTATCTTTTACACCCACGAGCTCGCAGTCGTTAAAGTCGGGTACGCCGTACCAACCCGTCGCTATCTGAAGAAGATAAAGCCCCGATTCGTTTTCAAGAGTCTGTTCGTTTATCTTTCCGTTGAGGATTCTGTAAGAAATCCAATCCGAAAGATAGCTTGCAAGCTCGTTTCTCGTGTTAAAGTCGGCGGCTTTTACGTATATATTACCGCTCTCGGTCTCAAGAGTCTCCTCATTTTCGGAAATATCAAGCGCAAGCCACCACATTCCTTTGTAGCAGAACTCGTACCAAGCTTCGAGATAGGGGCGAATCTCCTTTCTAAACGCCGCCTTGCTCATATGGTCAAAGGGAGAAGTGCTTCCCGTCGCGGCAAGATTGAACTTCGTTGGGTCAAGCGCGGTTTCATCGCCGCTACCGTTTTCGTCTTCTATATTTTGCGGCTTTGCACCGCAGGAAGCCGTGCACAAAACAATTATGACGGCAAGTGCAAAGAGTACGATTTTTTTCATTAAAACACCTCAAAACAGTAATTTTGCTTACATTGTATCACAGGAAAAGGTCGAAATCAAGAAAAACGAATCTATATTTTGACCTTAAACTCCCTTTTACATTTGGGACAGTCAACTCGGTGTTCACCGCGCTTTTTGGGAAGGCGTAATACCGCCTTGCAATAGGGGCATTTTTTATAGGAATGTGTCTTTCTGTCGCGCCACATACTTTTTCTTAAAGCAAAGAAATTTTTGATTTTCGCCCTCAAAGCGAGGAACTTCCTGTTTTCCGCGCTTCTTTTGTATATGTTCTTGGAGAACATTCTAAAAAATATTGCAAGCGCGCAGACAAGCGCCAAAGCGAGCACGACCGTCTTTGCAATACCTCGCAAAAACATACCGACTATTACGAGCGCTATATACACGATGAGCAAAAAGCGGTTTAAGTTATCGTTTCCGTATCTTCCGTACATAAAACGTACGATGCGGTTTTTCAGTTTGTTGAACATAGTCTCTCCTTAACAACAGTAGAATCTTCTCAAACAGCAAAAATTCAAAATGAACCATATAATACAAACACCGGGTATCCTTCCACGGTACGATCCATAGCCTTTACGCGCGCCGGAGTATATCGACGCGCCCTCCTCAATACGCCTTAAAAGCTCTGCGTACTCGGTATTGTACGGCTCCATCGCACACGCTGTTTTCGCGTGTTCGAGAGCTGTGACGGCGTTACCCATTCCGTAGTTTGCAACTGCGCTGAAAAAATACCACTGCGCCGTTCGGTTTTGTATGCCCGAAAGCACGTTTAGGGCTTGGGCAAAATAGCCCATATTTATATAACGCGCCGCCGCGGCGTATAGGCTTTGGTCGGAGCTTCCCGAATACGAGCCGCCGTAGCCGTATGAACCGCCGTATGCGCCGCCGTACGAGCCGCCGCCTGCGGTCTTGCCGTTTTTTATCATATCGTAGGCTTGGTTTATTCTCGCCATTTTTTCCGCCGCGCTTTTATCGTTTGGGTTGAGGTCGGGGTGATATTTTTTCGCAAGGCGTCTGTATGCCTTCGTTACCTCTTCGTCGGAAGCTCCGGGAGAAAGACCGAGCTCTGCGTAAGGATTATCTATCATTTTTCTTTACCTTTCAGGATTTCGTACTTGAGCCACATTCCCGAATATATCACGTTTTTCACTACTTCGTCTTCATTTGCTTCGGGAAGGCGGTCAAGACAGGCTTTGATATCTGCGCAAAGAAGCTCTAAAATACTTTGAAATTCGCGCTTTGAATAAAAGCTCATCGGGTTATAGCGTGCTTTTTTCAAGTCCTTTTTCAAATCTATGCAGGCGTCGGCAATATATATGAATTTGCCTAAAGCCTTACCAAGCTCCGAAAGCTCGGCGCTTTTTTCGCCGTATGCAAACACGGCTTCGAGCGCTACCGCAAATGCCGCTGCCGCTTTGTCGGCGTTTGGCTCTCCTGCCCTTTCCAATGCGGAAAGCTCGGATAAAGCGCTTTCGACGAGGGTGCATTTGTCGGGGTATATTTCCGCTATCTTATCATACGCGCCTTTCAGCTTTTCGGCGTTATGCTTTGCTATCCTGTTTGCATCGTCTTTCCAGTCGTCAAGGAGTTTATGGTAAGAAAGCACCACGTTCATATCTGCCGCGTAGTCTATAAGCGCGCTTTGGGTGTACTCACGCTTTTTTATGGGGTGCGTCAAACAGCGCGCGCTTTTTGTGATTCCGCCGTCTTTATAAACGTCGGACAAAACAAGTGCAAGAAACGCTATATCGTAGTTTAAGGTGTATTTTGCAAACTTTCCGTGCCGCAAGGAAAGGCTTTTACAGATTCCGCAATATATCTTTCCGTAACGTGCCCTTTCCTCTGCGGAAAGCGCCTTTTCATTTGGAAAAACGAGTCCGAACACAATAAGCCTCCCTTCGCTTTATGTGTATATACTACAGTATAAATGTGAATTAAATATGAACGCGCGAAATCAAATCACGAAGAAAGCTTTTTGAACGAGATGTTAAATGCGGTACCTATCTTGTCGGAGCTTTCGACGCTTATCTTACCGCCGTGCTTTTCCACGGTATCTTTCGCTATGGAAAGTCCGAGTCCGAATCCGCCCGCTTGCCTTGCTCTTGCGTCGTCGGGGCGGTAAAAGCGGTCGAATATATGCACAAGGTGCTCTTTCGGTATGGGAAGACCACTGTTACGTACGGTCAAATTGACTTTGCCGGACGCTTCGTATAGGAACACTTCAATGTTGCCGCCTGCGTTTGAATACTTCACGGCGTTATCGAGAAGAATGTAAAAAAGTCTTTCAAGCTTTTTCGCGTCGCCGATTATGCATAAGCCGTCTGTTATCTCGCTTTTAAGCGTTTTCCCCGATTCAAAGACGGGGGCTTCGAAGGCAAGCACGACCGATTTTAAGAGCTCGGAAAGATTTACCGGAGAGGACCTTGTCTTCTCTTTTTTCGAAAAATCGCTTTTTGCGAGAGTGAGCATATCACAAACGAGCATATTCATACCTTTTGCCTCGCTCTTTATGTGCTCTATCTGCTTTTGCTTTTCCCTTATTGTGGCGTCGGGAGAGGCAGAGAGCAGTTCTGCGTTTGCAAGCACTACCGTTAGCGGCGTTTTAAGCTCATGAGACGCGTCTGCAATAAAGCGGTTCTGCTTTTCGATAGAGCGCTTTACGGGATTTATTGCCCATTGTGCAAACGCGACGCTTATCACGAGAAATACCAAAAACATAACGCCTCCTATTATAAGGCACAGCGTTTTAAGGCGCGAGAGGGCGTCAAGCTCCGCGCTTATGTCCGCAAAGGCGACCACGTCGCCGTAAAACTTGCTCTCGGTGACCATATAGCGAAGTTCTTCTTTTTTTATGACGCCTATCTTATCGTCGGAAGTATAGCAGCTTTTTACGAGATTTTCGAATTTCACCTCATTCGTTACGGTGACGTTGTTCCCTATAAGAGAACCCACGCTTCCGTCGGAATTTATTGTGACGTAGAAGGTGACGATGCCGTTTTGTGCCCTGCGCGACCCCGCTCCTTTTCCCACGTCGAAATAGGTGTCGAAATCAAAGGGCGTATTCACTGCCGACTTCATCGCGCTTATGCTGTCGCCGTAATATTTTTTTGACGTTGTGTTATATAAAAACGCAAAGGCCACGGAGAAGACTGCTGCCACTATCAGCATATTTATTATGACAAACTTAATTTTAAGCTTCTTTATCACCGCTTGCGCCTCCCTCCGTAAGAAAATATCCCTGCTTCCTTGCAGAGCTTATCTGTACGCTTGAATTTAAAAAGCCAAGCTTTTTTCTCAAAAATGAGATATAAGCTTCCACGTTATTGTCCATAATATCGCTGTCACCGCCCCACACCTTATTTATAAGAGTCTCCTTTGAGAGTATAAGTCCGTGGTTTGACATCAGCACGCGCATTATTTCAAATTCCTTCGCGCCGAGATGTATACTTTTTGCGCCGCAGGAAAGATTGTACGCAGAGAGGTTTAAAACAAGATCACCGAAGGAAAGCTCGGAAAGCACCACTTCACCCTTACGGCGCGCTACGGCGCGTATCCTTGCAAAAAATTCTTCCGTTGAAAAGGGCTTTGTAAGGTAATCGTCCGCGCCGAGATCAAGCCCCTTTACCTTATCCTCCACGCTGTCCTTTGCAGTAAGCACCAAAACGGGCGTGTTTATCTTTTGCGCCCTGAGATTTTTAAGTACCTCAAAGCCTGACATTTTGGGAAGCATAAGGTCGAGCACGATGGCGTCGTATCCGCCGCGAGCGGCATAATAAAGTCCGTCGGCACCGTCAAAGACGGCATCGACACTGTGCTTTTGAGAGATAAGTAATTCCTTTAAAGTATCCGCAAGACGAAGCTCGTCTTCAACGATAAGTATGTGCATCATTCGACTCCTTTTGCAGTTATCTTAAATCAATTCTACCACAAAATTTATTAAAAAAACCTTAAATTTTATAAATTCTTCAAATATTTCACCGCTTGTTATTGATTTTGCGGATAATTTTTGCTAAAATATATGTTAGAAATACGTTTTGAAACGGAGTGAAAATATAATGGGCTTCAAATTCGGCGCACAAAACGAAAAGCAGATTGATTCCACACAGGAATTCGTTATCCACACCGACAGAGAGGGAGAAATCAAGCAAACTCTCTTAACGGTCTATAACGCCTTGAAGGAAAAAGGCTACAATCCGATGAATCAGATGGTCGGATATATTCTTTCCGAAGACCCGACCTACATCACCAACCACAACAACGCAAGAAGCCTCATTCGTAAGATAGACAGAGATGAGCTTTTGAGGATACTTTTGGAAAGCTATATCAAGTAATGGAAAAAAGGCTTCTCGGCAAAAGCGGCCTTTTGGTATCAAGGCTTGCTTTCGGCTCATTGACCGTCGGGCCTTTACAGGCAAATCTGCCTATAGAGGAGGGCGCGCGGATCATCGCCTACGCCTTTGACAGAGGCGTAAACTTTATCGACACCGCGCAGTACTACCAAAACTACGAATATATCGGCAGAGCGCTTGAACTTGCGAAAAATAAGGACATAGTCCTCTCCACAAAAAGCTATGCTTATTCAAAAGAGCAGGCTGTCGAAGCCGTGGAGGAGGCACGTCGTAAAACGGGCAAGGACGTCATCGACGTCTTTATGCTTCACGAAACGGAAAGCGCGCTTACTATAAGAGGGCACATGGAAGCCGTAGAGTATTACGCAGAGCTTCGCGCAAAGGGTATCATAAAGGCGCTCGGCGTATCGACGCATCACGTCGCGGGCGTGCTCGGAGCGGTGAAGGCGGGCTTATTCGACGTTATCCACCCTATATTCAACTTAAAGGGGCTCGGAATTGCCGACGGAACGCGTGACGATATGGAAGCGGCGATAAAGAATGCGGCAGAAGAGAATATCGGCATATTCACGATGAAGAGCCTCGGGGGCGGAAATTTCCATTCTGACGCGCAAAGCGCTTTCGACTTCGTGCTTTCCAAGGACTATATCCACAGCGTAGCGGTGGGTATGCAGAGTATCGCCGAGGTCGATGCTAATATCGCGTATTTCGAAGGCAAGGGCTTTAGCGAAACAGAAAAAGAGCGCCTTTCGGAGAAAAAGCGGCGTCTACATATAGAATCTTGGTGCGAGGGCTGTGGAAGATGCACCGAGCGTTGTCATCAAAAAGCACTTAAAATAGGGGCAGGCGAAAAAGCTGAGGTCGACACGGGAAAGTGTGTCCTTTGCGGATATTGCGCGCCGGTATGCCCCGTGTTTGCAATAAAAGTATTTTAGGAGGAACGAAAATGGCTGAAGAAAAGGTACTTGAATATATGGGCAAAACTCTTATGAGAAGCGGAAACACCGTATTTTACGGCGATCGCGAAACGGGAGTTTGGCTTCAGATCATCATTCTTGAGACGAAGAAGGTAAGTGACCTTGACCTCGCGACGAATGTGCTCGTTCAGATCGTCGACTACAGAGACGGCAAGGCGAATATCTTAAAGCAGGCGCAGAAGAAGGGCTTTTATGACGCTTTCGAGATCGGTACAATCTGGCTTGAAAGAGCGGAAAAGGGAACGCTGTAATTTAAACAAAAAAGAGTACGAACGCGGTTCGTACTCTTTTTTTAGGCCATAGTGAATAGGGATTAGGCATTGTATGGGTGAGGACTGCTTGCCCGTTTATCTATGCCGTTTTCTTCTTTTTACGGCGGATAACGAGCACCGTTATAAGTGCTATTACCGCAACCAAAATCACGATAACGCCTATGACCGCGTAGGTGAAGACGTTTGCGTTTCGCAAGAGATCTGCGGGAGAAAAGCTTGAATATACTACCTTTCTGCCGTCGGGCTTTTCGTAGCGGCTATCGAGTGTGCCGTCCATAGCGCCGATGTAGTTTGCTATTGCCGCCCACTCCTTTAAGGGCTTTCCGTTTTTGTCTTTTACAACGTAGTTTACGAGGTCTTCCGTCTTTATCGGTTCTCCGTTTTCATTGCGCGGAGTTATCGAAAGAAGCCCCATTGACGTTTCCTTGACACTTCCGAGCATCTGTCCCATGTACATACCCGCGACGACGAAGTAAAGCTTATCCTTGTCGATGTCTTCGAGTGTGCCGTCTCGGCGCAACATAGCGTAATCGACCTTGTTGAATATCATTCTTTTCGTGTTAAACGAATATTCGACACCCGACATAAAGAGCTGCGCCGAGCGCATTAAAGGCTGTACGGACGCGTCAAGCTCTATAGCTGCCATAAGATCCTTTCCCGTAAGGTATATTCCGACGAGCTCACCCTCCGTGCCGACACCGAGAGATGCGGCGTTAAATATGTCGGAAACGGTGACGTTTCCTACGGGAAGGCTTCCGCGAATTACGCCCGAAGCCGTAATGGCAACGTCAACGCGCTTTCCCGTAGCCTTTTCCACCGCCGCTTTATACGCGTCGGAGAATATATTGCAGAGTGTGGATTCGTGCTGTGTTGCGTAGACCTCGTCCACCGTATCGAAGGTGTAGGGGTTATTTACGAGAACTTGGTCAAACGTATAGCCGTAAGCCGAAAGATAATCATCTTCGACGAGCTTTTTATAGTCTTCGACCAAAGAAGCGATGTTTTCGTCCTCTTTTACGCTATCGTCGACAGCAACCAAATCGTAAGAAGCCAAAGACGTCTTATCGCCGTCGAATTTGAGCTTCAAAACGCCGAGATTGCGTCCGTATTCGGAGGCGGAAACTATAAGCGTTCCGTTAACCGAGATAGGCTCTTCGAGGGTGGTGTGAGTGTGTCCCGAGATTATGACGTCGATTCCGTCTACGGCTTTCGCAAGCTCGTAGTCCTCCCCCTTGCCGCCTTCCGTACCACTGTGCGAGAGGCATATAACGACGGGGTGAGCGCCGTAGGTACTTTCGCACTCGCTGACTGCGGCTTCGACCGTTTTCTTCGCTACCTCTGCAGGATCTTCGTATACCATTTCGGAGTTCGGTGCGCAGGCGTCGGCATCGTCGCCGAATATGCCGAATACGGCATAATATACGCCGCCGCGCTCTATTATGACGTAGTCCTTTACTCCGTAGTTATTGTATGCTTCCCAAATCTCCGCATCGTCTTTTACAGGCAGATAGTTTGCACACACAAGATAAGGGAGTCTTTCACCGCTTGCAACTGCCGCGTTAAGCATTGAACGAAGTCCTGATTTGAGATAATCGTACTCGTGATTTCCGAATGTGGTAACGTCGTATCCCATAGCGCCCATCATACGAAGCTCGATAGCAGAGGTGGGATAAGCCGTTTGGAACAAAGAACCCATCGAAAAATCGCCCGCGTCCACGAGGAGCGCGTCGGGCGAGCTTGCCTTTTCGGCGTTTATCACGCTCATAAGGCGCGCATATCCGCCGTAAGTGCCTTTGCCGTTTTCGTTTGCGGCGGGAAGAAGATGAGAGTGTAAATCGTGCGTGAAAAGTAAAGTGAGCTCTTTTTCATCGCTTGCGCCGACGGTAAAAGCGCAAAGGGAAATACAGGTAAATACCGCCAAAATAAGTGCAAGAATACGCTTCATAAAACAGTTTCCTTTCGGAAAATTTTGTTTTTTCGACATTTATTTTACCACGAAAGAGCTTCGACGTCAATCCCTAATGCCTACTCCCTAATGCCTACGGCCTCGTCTCGTTTTACTATTGATTTTCAATACATATAGTGATATAATAAGATGAATATATATACGCATTCGTCGAAAGGAGGAGCTATGGAGAGAGTATATACGAAAGAACAGAATACCGCGATTTCGGACAGAGGACACACTCTCCTTGTATCCGCCGCCGCAGGAAGCGGAAAGACGACGGTGCTTATCGACAGGATAGTCGGTATCGTTACGGACGAAAAAGAACCCGTTGAGCTTGACAGACTTCTTGTTGTAACCTACACGAAAGCTGCCGCCGCCGAGATAAGGGACAGACTTTCGGTAGCGCTTTCAAAGGCTCTTTCCGAAAAACCATCAAGCAGGCGGCTTCTTCGTCAGCTTGCGATGGTGCCGTCGGCGAAAATAGATACGATGGACGCGTTTTTTCTTGATGTCATCAGAAAAAATTTCGACAAAGCAGGGCTTCCCGCAAGCTTCTCCGTTTGCGACGAGGGCACGAGCGACATTATGCTTACTTCCGTTTGCGAGGAGCTTACGAACGAATATTACGAAAACGAGCCCGAAGACAGCGTATTTTTCAAGCTTATTGAAAATTTGAGCACCGCCAGCGACGACAGCCGTTTCGGTGAGATACTTAAAGGGCTTTATAAAAAGATATTTTCTTTTGCCGATCCCGAAGAATATCTTGACTTTTGCATCTCCGAGTACGAAAGACTTGCAAGCGGCGAGCTCGACTATACGAAATCCCGCTTTTTCTGTGCGATAGAAGACAGCTTTTCTTTGATGTGTGAGCACGCTTTAGACAAAGTGAGCGAGGCTTTGTCTATAGTGCAGGACGACCTGTCTTTTGCAAACTACGCGCCCGCGATAGAAAATTTGTGCACGTCGCTTGAAGCCGTAAAAAGCGCGAAAAATTACGATGAAATATACAAGGCCGTATCGGGCTATCAAAAAATGAGCTTAAAGGCGGTGCGAAACGCCGATGCAGAAATTAAAGAATTTATAACGGGTGCAAGGGACGACGGCGACAAATTTATAGCGGCGTCGCGTGAGCTTTTCTGCCTTTCGGGCGAAGACCTTCGCGCTTGTTGTGAAGAATACTTTCTTCTTGCGCGTTTTATAAAAGAGCTTTTGATAAAGCTAGATATGAGATTCACACGCCTTAAAAAAAGCAAGGGACTTATAAATTTTGCGGATATGAAGCGCCTTTGCTATGGGCTTTTGTTCGAAAAAAAGGACGGCGTGAGAGTGCCCACGGAGCTTGCGCGGGAGGTCGCGAGGGATTATAAGGAGATATTTATAGACGAATATCAGGACACCGACGGTATTCAAGACGAGATATTTTCATCTCTTGCCGAGCTTTCGGGTGCAAAGCGCTTTATGGTCGGCGATATGAAGCAGTGCATCTATGCTTTCCGAGGCTCCGAGCCGAAGCTATTCGCGGATTATTACGACGCTTTTCCATTCATAGAGCAAGGAGAATGCGGCGAAGCGAAGATAGCGCTTTCGGATAACTTTAGAAGTGACGAAAGCGTTATAAAAACGGTGAACACGGTATTTAAAAGCCTTATGCGAAAGAGGCTTTCCGATATCGACTACGGCGAAGACCAAGCGCTAAAAAAAGGCAAGAATACGGACGCGCACAAAGAAGCGGAGCTTTTTATCACGAAGGTGGAAAAGCGTGAAAAGACGGCAAACGTTTGCCGCAAACAAGCCGCGTCTTGCGCAAAAGAGATAGCAAGGCTTATTTACAAAGAGGGCTATGCACCCGAAGACATAGCCGTTTTAACGCGATTTAACAAGCATATCCCCGTATATAAAAAGGCGCTCTCGGAGCTCGGTATAGAAGTAAGAAGCGCCGACAGCATCGACATATTCACCGCCGCAGAGATAAGGCTCGTGCGCGCCGTTTTATACGCGGTGGATAATCCCGCACGCGACGTACATCTTGCCTCGGCTTTATGCAGTCCGGTTTTCGGATTCACGCTTACGGATCTTGCAAAGCTGCGCCTTTTTGAAAGAGGAAGCCTTTACGAAGCGCTTTTGGCATCGGAAGACGTCATCGCGCAAAACGCGGCGGCGTATTTAAAGGAGCTTAAAAAGTTCTCGCTTTCAGCCACGGTAGATAAGCTCATATTCAAAATAATAAAGGACAGCGGACTTGACAGAGCCGTAAAGAAAGAGAAAAACGGCATAAAGCGCTATGAAAATCTGCTTCGCTTTATCAGCCTTTCCAAGACCTATAACAGTGGAAGCTACAGAGGGCTTTCGGATTTTCTTTCCTATTGCGAGAGCCTTGAAAAGACGGCATCTCCGATGGCGGCTGACAGATCGGGCACAGGCGTTACGGTCAGCACGATGCACGCATCGAAGGGCCTTGAATATAAGGTCTGCTTCGTCGCAGGCTGTGAGACGGACTTATTCGGCGGAAAGCACGCGGGAATAATATA
This sequence comes from uncultured Clostridia bacterium, assembly GCA_937893885.1. Lineage (GTDB taxonomy): Bacteria > Bacillota > Clostridia > Oscillospirales > CAG-272 > CALCTE01. The sequence goes on from CALCTE010000018.1 coordinate 12,198, forward strand.
CGACGCGGCGACGCCCTTTGCGTTTACGCTTATGCGCCAAGACGGTTTTGTGAAACTGCAAACACCGCCCGTCGCGGCTCTGAAACACCTTAACAGATATAAGCCCGTAAGCGAGGAGATGCGCCTTCTTTACGTAGCTTTGACGCGTGCCAAGGAGAAGCTCTATATTTCGTTTGCTCAAAATGAGGAAACCTTGGGCGATATGCTTTATAAGATAGACACAGAGCAGTCTCCCGCAGACGATCATTTTATCCTCGCCGGAAAGACTCACCTTGAACTTATCTTACGCGGTATCGCCGCAGGCAGAAAAGAAAGCCTTGAAGAGATATTTTACAGAGATATGGGAATTGACTCTTGGCTTAAGGTGCGATTTGCAGAGGACGGCGATTTTGAAGATATGTCGTTTTCGGCTGAAAATGCGGAGAAAAAAGCGTACGAGGCTTATCCCGACTACATTTATCCCCACGCCGAAAGAGCGCTTATCCCTGCGAAGATATCAGTTTCGGACATCGACTCCGACGGTGAGAGGGAGAGCCCCAAATTAAAGGGCGAGCTTCCGAGTTTTATGGCACCGTCTCACGCTACCGCCGCGCAAAAAGGCACGGCGATGCATAACTTTATGCAGTTTTGCGATTACGAGAGGGCGGCGTGGGACGTGCGCGCGGAAGCCGAGAGAATGGCTCGTCTTGGCTTTATAAGCTATGCGCAGACGGAAATTTTGGATTACGAAGCTCTTGCGGGATTTTTCAAAAGCGAGCTTTATAAAGAAATGAAAAACGCGCGCCGTATCTACAGAGAACAGCGCTATAACCTTCTTGAGAGCGCGTCGAAATATTACGAAAGTGCCGATGCGGAAGGTCAGAGCTTGCTTATTCAAGGCGTTATAGACTGCTTTTTTGAAAACGATAAGGGCGAGATAGTGCTTGTTGATTTTAAGACCGACCGAGTCGGAAAAGAAGACGGCGCGGATATATTGCGTACACGCCACACACCCCAGCTTTTGCTATATTCGCAGGCGGTGGAGCGTATGCTTAACAAGAAGCTTTCGAAAGCTTACGTTTACTCGTTTGCACTCGGAAAAGAGATACTTTGTATATGAAGGAGGGGCTTATGTTAATTGAAAAAATAAATTCCCCCGAGGACTTAAAAAAACTCACTGACAGTCAGATGCCTGCTCTTGCTGAGGAGATAAGAGCGTTTTTAGTGGATAGCGTACGAAAAAACGGCGGTCACCTTGCGTCAAATCTCGGCATAGTGGAGCTTACGCTTGCTTTACACAGAGTTTTCGACTGTCCGAAAGACAGGATAATCTTCGATGTCGGACACCAATCCTACGTGCATAAGCTTATCACGGGACGTAAGGACGGTTTTGCAAGGCTTCGCAAAAAGGACGGTATATCGGGATTTACCAAGTCCGAAGAGAGCGTGTACGATGCTTTCGGTGCGGGGCACAGCTCCACCGCACTTTCGGCAGCAATTGGATTTGCGGAGGCGTCGCGTCTCGCGGGGGACGATAATTTTTCTATCGCCGTTGTCGGCGACGGCGCGTTTACGGGCGGTATGGTGTACGAGGCTTTAAATAATTGCAAGAAGGACTTAAAGCTCATACTCATCTTAAACGATAACGAGATGTCCATCTCGAAAAACGTCGGCAGAATGTCGAAATACATAAGCGATATGCGCCTTTCGAAAAATTACATAAGGCTTAAGCGCACCGTAGCAAAGGGGCTTAACGCTTTGCCGATTATCGGCGAAAGCGCCGTCGGCGCGGTTGCGTCGGTGAAGGACTCCGTAAAGAAGATGCTCGTTTACGATTCATGCTTCTTCGAAAATATGGGGCTTCGCTATTTCGGCCCCGTAGACGGTAACGATTACGATAAAGTAAAGCTCGTTTTGGAGGAAGCAAAGCGCCACGGCGGTTGCAGCTTCGTACACGTGACCACGAAAAAGGGCAAGGGATACGAGCCTGCGGAAAGGGACAGCACGAAATATCACTCCGTATCTGCGCAAACGGACGAAAAAAAGGCGGATACGCCCACTTTCTCCGAGGCGTTCGGAAAGGCTGTTTTGAAGCTCGGCGCGCACGATAAAAGAGTCTGCGCCGTAACGGCGGCGATGTGCGAGGGCACGGGACTTCACGCCTTTTCCGAAAAATATAAGGAACGCTTTTTCGACGTAGGAATAGCGGAAGCACACGCTGTAACCTTCTGCGGAGGTCTTGCCTCGGCGGGTATGCGCCCCGTTTTTGCGGTCTATTCTTCATTTTTGCAAAGGGCGTACGACAGCCTTATACACGATATAGCGCTTCAAAATCTGCCGCTTATCTTGGGCATCGACAGAGCAGGACTTTCCCCCGATGACGGTGCGACGCATCACGGAATATACGACGTTGCGATGCTCGGAGAGCTTCGTAAAAGTACCGTGCTTTGTCCCATAAGCACGAAAAGCGTCGAGCCTATGCTCGGATACGCGTTTAATAAGGGCGGTGTTTCGGCGCTAAGATACCCCAAGGGCAGAGAGGACGGGGAGCTTTGCGGCGTATTCTATCAGGCAGACGAGGATTATTTAAAGATAGGAACGAAGTGCGCTTTTTCGAAAGACGGAAGTCTTAAGCACTGCAAATACGTATTTATCGGCTACGGAAGAGTTATAAGAGAAGCGTACGAGGCGGCGAAGATATTAAACGCCGAAAGCGCGGACAGCGCGGGCGTTATCTTGCTTGAGGTGCTCGGAGACGAAAAGAAGCTTTCGGATAAGATAGCATCTCTTACGGCTAAAGATGCAAAGCTGGTATTTGTCGAGGAGGGCATACGCTGCGGCGGCGCGGGACAGAGCCTTCAAAATGCGCTTTACTCTGCGAGCCGACGCTTTATGAAAGTAGTCGCGATAGACGATGTACCCGACAGAGCGGACGATGCCGAAGACTTTTACAGAATGTGCGGACTTGACCGCGAAAGCCTTGTGAAAGCGGCAAAGGAGAATTAGATTTTGAGGATATTACTTGAGCTTTCATATCTCGGAAGCGCATACTACGGCTGGCAGATACAGCCCGACGTGCCGACGGTTCAGGGTGAGATAAACAGAGCTTTGAGCCTTCTTTACGGGTGCGATATCTTAACGCAGGGAAGCAGCCGTACCGACAGAGGTGTTCACGCAAAAAGTTTCTTCTGCCACTTCGATACGGAAAAAAGCTTTGATATATCGCGGCTTCCCTTTGCACTTAACGCAAATCTTCCGCGCGATATAGCGGTCCACTGTGCAAGGGTCGTTTCGGACGATTTTCACGCGCGCTTTGGTGTTAAGTGCAAGACATACGAATACCTTATATGGAATAATCCCACCCGCAACGCGCACTACTGGGACAGAGCGCTTCATTGGTGGTACGATGCGGACGTCGAAGCTATGGATAAAGCCGCAAAAGCACTTTGCGGCACGCACGATTTTGCCGCTTTTAAGGCGCAGGGCTCTCCCGTGGAGACCACGGTGAGAACGATATTCGACGCGAGCGTCGAGAGGGACGGCGATTTTATAAAAGTGCGCGTGACGGGTGACGGCTTTCTCTATAATATGGTAAGAATAATCGTCGGCACGCTGCTTTATATGGCGCGCGGCAAGATTTCTTTTGACGCTATGCCGGAGCTCATAAACAGCCTTGACAGAACGAAAACGGGTCCCACGGTAAGCCCCGAAGGGCTTTATCTTGTGAAAACGGAGTATAAAGATGGCATTTGACAGTGGTATGCTCTCTGCCGTAGTAGCGGAGATAAACGCTCTTGCGCGAGACGCGAGAGTTGACAAAATAAATCAGCCCGAAAAATCGGAGATAGTGCTTACTTTGCGCTGTGAGGGCGTAACGCGTAAGCTTTGCATTTCCGCATCGTCGGGCGCACCGAGAATATGCTTTGAGAATTCTCCCAAGGACAATCCAAAGACCGCGCCGTCTTTATGTATGTCGCTTCGTAAGCACCTCGGAGGTTCGAAGTTAAAAGAATGCTTCCTTATGGGCTTTGAGAGAGTAGTCTGCTTTTCGTTCGACGCAAGGGACGAGCTCGGATATATAAGCGAAAAGCGCATATATGCCGAGATAATGGGCAAAGCAAGCGGCTTTATACTCTGCGACGGTAATGGCAAGGTGATAACCGCGTCGAGATTCGTCGATTTATCCGCAAACGCGCAAAGAAAGCTTATCCCCGGTATCACCTACGAGCTTCCCGCATCTCAAGGGAAAGCTGATCCGATGTGTGAGAATAAGGAAGAATTTTTGAAAAAAGCCGAGAGCGCAGCCAAGCAAAAGGGCGAGCTTTTTATAAGAAACACCTATATGGGCATATCGCCGCTTATCGCAAGGGAGATAGTCTATAAGGTGACGGGAAACGTCGACTCAGTTGTTTCGGATATTCCCATTGAATCCCTATGGCAGAGCTTTTCGGATACGACCAAGCTTATTCAAAGCAAAAATTTCACGCCTACTCTCATAAGAGACGAAAACGGCAAAAACGTTGACTTTACCTTTATGGATATAAAGCAGTACGGAGAGGGATTTACCGTAGAGCAAAAAGAGAGCGTCTCGGAGCTTATTGAAGAATATTTCGCTACGAAAAACAAAGCGGAGACGGCAAGGCACTACGCTCACGACATATACACGGCTGTGGGCAATATACAAAGTAAGCTTTCAAAAAAACTCATCATACTCTCCGGTGAGCTTGACGAGTGTAAAAAGAAGGACGAATATAAGCATTACGGCGACCTAATCACCGCAAATATCTATAAGATAAAGCAGGGCGACACGGCGGTAAGGCTCGTAAATTACTATAAAGAGGACTGCCCCGAGGAGACGGTTGTGCTTGATAAACGCCTTTCCCCTTCGCAAAACGCGCAAAGCTATTTTAAAAAATACGCGAAGCTCAAGAAGGGTGAGATATTTAAAAAAGAGCAGATAGAGCTTGCAAAAAGGGAGCTTACCTATATTGAATCCGTTATCGAAAGCCTTGACAGAGCGGAAAGCGACGACGAGTACAGCCATATAAGAGACGAGCTGATTTTAGGCGGATATATGAAAAAAAGCACCGTCACTCCCGGTCGCAAGGCGGCAAGCAACCTTCCTGTAAGGCAGTATCTTCCGTCAGGCAGAGCCGTTTACGTCGGCAAGAACAATATGCAAAACGATTATATAGACTCAAAGCTTGCCTCTAAAAAAGACTGGTGGTTTCACACGAAAAACTACGCGGGAAGCCACGTTGTGATGATTTCGGACGATAAAGAGCCTTTAGACGAGGACTTTACGAATGCCGCACGCCTTGCGGCGTATAACAGTAAGGCTCGCGGCGGCGAAAACGTCGCGGTGGACTATACGCTTGTAAAGAATCTGAAAAAGCCTGCGGGCTCACCTCCGGGCTTTGTCACATATCTTTCGAACTATACCGCGTATGTCGACGCGATACTACCCGAGGATATGAAATGATTTGCACCAAAATTGCAGCACTTAAAACACGGCATATTAATACTTTGCACGTATTACCAATTACACCAGTAGGAAAACTTAAAGCGCTAGGCACAGCAGGTTCGGTTTACG
>CALCTE010000019.1 GCA_937893885.1 uncultured Clostridia bacterium
ATTTAATAGAATTTTGTATCTCAAATATATTTGACAAATTATCTGAGATATCTAAAAGAATTTTACAACTTTTTTTGTTAGAAAATTCCAAATTAACATATGGTGTTATTGATTTTTATATTGATGAAGAAGAGTTGGATATTAGGCAATCAATTAATGAGTTGTTATCGACTTACATGATACAGGCTTCATCTGGTGAATATATAATGAATGATATGTCAAGAGAGTATATTTCTCTTAATTATCCTCCAAGTAATGAATTGGTTAAATCTGTATTTGCGAAAAGAAAACAGCTTAGAAACATGTTGCAGCAAGTTAAGGTATATAGTGAACAGGCACCTTTTAATCCTAATACGGTATCTTCTAAGTTAAGTGATATAGATAAACAATTAGCAACGTATCATTTAAGAAATGCATTACAGTTAGGAAAGGAAAAAAAATGGGATGAATGTCAATTAGCACTGAATAAAGCTACTAGTATTGAACCAGATTTTTTTGAGGTATATAAAGTAAAAGCATTTTTAGAGGCGGAAAAAGGTGAATTGTATGGAGCTATAAACAATTATAATATCGCACTGTCAAAAAGCAGAACAGATAAAGAACGTGCAATAGTTTGTTATTTGTTTTCAGTATTTTATACTGTAAAAATATGTCGGTTTTATTGACAAGAAAGGATAATAGTGATAGAATTGGACGAGGGTGTTGATATGAGAAAAAGTAAAAATAATAAAGCTGATAAAACAGCACAATATTTGAAAGAATTATACCCCGACGCAGAGTGCGCACTTGAGTTTTCGAGTGACCCTTTTAAGCTGTTGATTATGGCACGCTTATCAGCACAATGCACGGATAAACGTGTAAATATTGTCAGCAAAACGTTATTTTCAGAGCTTCCTGATGCGAGGTCGATGATGGAAGCCGATATAGGAAGAATTGAAGAACTCATAAAGTCCTGTGGACTGTATAAAACGAAGGCTCAAAGCCTTCACGATATTTCATCAGATATATGTAATCGCTTCGGGGGCACCGTTCCGAGTACGATAGACGAGCTTTTGTCTATGAACGGCGTTGGAAGAAAAATTGCAAATCTCGTTCTCGGTGACGTTTTCGGAATTGACGCTGTCGTGTGCGATACGCACTGCATAAGAATATCAAAGCGCATCGGACTTACAGACACAGATAACCCGTACAAAGCGGAAAAACAGCTTACAGCTTTGCTACCTGAAGGAAGTCGCTCCGATTTTTGTCATAGGATAGTCGAGTTTGGACGTGACGTATGTACCGCCAGAAATCCTAAATGCAATAAATGTGAGCTTTGCGATATTTGTACATATCATAAGAAGGAAATCAAAAAATGAGAATACTTTGTTTGGGCGATATAGCGGGACCTGCTGCCCTTGATTTCGTTTGCGCACGTCTTTGGAAAATCCGCAAGGATTTTAAAATTGATTTTGTTGTTGCTAACGGTGAAAACTGCGCTTTAGGTAACGGAATAGATAAAGAAAGTGCAGAAAAGCTTTTCATATGCGGTTGCGATGTTATAACTACAGGTAATCATATTTGGAAGAAAAAAAGCATCAGAGGCTATCTTGATGACTGCAACGATATAATAAGACCGCTTAATTATACAGAGTTTGAAAACGGAAGCGGATATACGATAAAAGATGTTGAAGGAACTAAACTTTTGGTCATAAACGCTGTCGGAAACGTATATAAGAGCGAGAGCGGAATCAGTTCACCGTTTGAGGCAATTGACGCAGTGCTTGAGAAGAATAAGGGAGGCTACGATATTGCGATCCTTGATTTTCATGCGGAGACTACTTCGGAAAAATATGCAATAGGAAGATATTTTGACGGACGTATAGATATTGTTTTCGGTACGCATAATCAGCATTTAATACCCGAAATCTTCAAACATCGGATGAGAGAATACTTCCGAATAAGACGGGCTATATAACTGACCTGGGTATGTGTGGTTCCGATATCAGTATACTAGGCATTAAAAGCGACATTATTATTTCACGCTATTTAGGCGTTGAAGGACAAAAATTTGAATTTGATGACAGAGAACTTGTAATCCACGGCGCGATATTTGATACCGAACCGAACACTTTCGGGATTAAAAACGTAATGAGAATTGAAATCCCGGAGGGGAAAGATTGACATTTATTAACCGAGTAAATTTAAAATTATTTATAAAATAAATTAGGAGGATATGCTAATGAAATTGCAAAGCAAAATCCTTACGTTGTCTGAAGGATGGAAGATCGCTTGCGATAAAGACAATGTAGGAAAAACGGAAAAGTGGTATAAAAAGGGAATACCCCTTGAAGATGCCAAGGACGCAGTCGTTCCGAGTTTCGTTCATTTGTATTTTGAGGATTACAGAGGTGTTGCTTGGTACGAGCTTAATTTTAAAAATGAGCTTAAAGCAACAGGAAACGATCTCTATATTTTGAAATTTGCAATGGCTGAATTCCGTAAAGAACTCTACATAAACGGAAAGTACGTCGGTGAACATGTAGGTATGGAGGATCCGTTTGAGTTTGATGTTACAAAATTTATAAAAAAAGGCAACAACAGAATAGATGTCAGAGTGTCAAAGCCTTATACAGAAGACGTAGACGGATATAGCTTCTTGCAGATTCCTCACAGAAACGAAATGAAAGAAGGCCTTCGTCCCGGTCAGTGCTATAACGCAATGGGACTTTCGGGACAGATCGACCTCGTTGTTACACCTAAACTTTACATTGAGGATTCCTTTATTTTTGCTAATACCGAAACGGGAAACATCGAGATAACCTACACGGTAATCAACGCTTTCGATAAGGCAGTAAAGGGTGTACTCACGAGCGATTGCAGCGTTAAGAGAACGGGCGAATTCGTGAATTCCGACGAATACACCAAGACGTTTGAGGTTGGTAAAACTACCGTAAAACGTAAGATAAAGATCGATAATTTCCTTTGGTGGGATATTAACGATCCTAATCTCTACAACGTATACACGTCACTTTCCACCGAATTCGGAACATATAAAACGCGTAAGCATACAGGATTTAGAACATTCATCGTCGGTGAAGATGGATACTACTATCTTAACGGCAGAAGAATATTCCTTCGTTGTTCTCATACCGGTAACTGTATGCCTGAGTCATTCCATCATATTACAAGAAAAAAAGAGTTTATTCGCAAGGATCTTGTAATGGCAAAGGCAGTCGGATTTAATATGATAAGATTTATTTCCGGTGCGGGCCTTCCCGAGCAGCTTGACTATTGCGATGAGCTTGGTCTTATGGTATACGAAGAACCTATGTCCAGCTGGAATCTAGCTGACTCCAAGCAAGTAAGAAAAGTATATCAATACGATCTTTTAACCTTGCTCAAGAGAGACAGAAGCCACCCCTCGCTTACTATTTACGGGTTCCTAAACGAGACGTCAACGGCCAAGAGAGCATACTATGAGGCAAGAACCTCGCTTAAAGCGGCAAGGAAGGTCGATCCTACAAGACTTTTCTTATATAGCAGCGGACGCTGGGACGGCCCCCATTTGAGTAAAGAAAATGCAGATCCTTGGTGCGGCTCTGTATCTAATCCTTTCACTAACACGTGGCAATGCCTTTGGTGCGAAGAGAGCAATGAGCCCGACGTATATAAGAAAATGCGTATAGAAGCCGGACTTCCCGAGACTGCGTGGAGAATACTCGGCGACATTCACCACTACCCTCACGGACCTATTACTAAGTTCGACGAAAAGCGTATGAGAGAGGTCGGCAATTTTGCAAAGCGCCCCGTGTTCTATTCAGAAATCGGAACGGGTAGTATGCTCAACGTCGTATGGCTTAAGCGTAAGTTTGAGGAGATGGACGCTCTTGCTATTGCGCCCGATGTCAAGATCGTAGACAAGATGTATAACGATTTTATGCGCGATATTGATAGATTCGGATTTGGCAAAGAATATCCTTCTATATTGGAGCTTTTCCGCAGAAGCGAAGTTCTTAATACTCGTCAAAGAAATAAGACCTTTAATATTCTCAGATCAAACCCCTACACGAACGGCGTTTCATTAACGGGGCTTCTTGACCACAGCGTATGCGGCGAAGGACTTTTCACCTTTATGAGAGAATATAAGCCCGGTATGGCTGATACTCTCCAAAACGGATTTGCTCCGCTTAAGTGGTGCTTATTTATGGATGACACCCATGCTTACAGAGGTCGTCCGTTTAACGTAGAAGCAGTACTTGCGAACGAAGACGTATTGAAGGTCGGTACCTATCCCGTAAGCTTCAGGATCGTAGCTAAAGACGGCGCTGCCGTTTACAGCGAGGACTTCACTTTCGACGTAACCGAAGACGACCTTAAAGTGTTCTCTGTACCTGTATATAAGAAAGACATCACCCTTGACGTACCTACGGGTGAATACGAGGTTATTTTCGAGCTTATGCAGGGCGCGGGCGCATCTGACGGCAATCTCAAATTCTACGTTACCGATCCCGATGATATTAAGGCAAAGATAAAGAGCGTAGTCGGCGTTGCACTTAACGATAAGACGAAAGCGCTTCTTGAAGAAAAGAACATAAAAATAACAGACCTTTCTTCCGCAAAATCAAAGTCTGTTATACTTGTCGGTGAAATTCCCATTGAGGAAAGAGAAGAAACGTGGAAGATCATTCACAAAAAGATGGAAAGTGGCGCGAGGGTAGTTGCTTTGTCAAATACAGCTCTCTTTAAAGAGCCCGGGGTTGAGTCATGCTACTATCTCCCCGTCGAGAATAAGCCTATATGCTGTCCTCTTGACGGCTCAAACAACGACTGGCTCTATCATAAGGAATTCCTCTTGAAGCGCAACCACCCCTATTTTGAGGGACTTCCTACAGGAATGATGGATTTTGATTACTATACTTATATTCCCAAAGGTCAAACCTACGACTATATCGACTGTGACATATTACCCGATGAAATTCAAGCTATAGCGGTTTCTACCGGTATGCCTTGGGGACTTTCACAGCGATCCGAGATACAGCAAGACGGTATAAATCTTGCAACGTATAATGTTGGTAAAGGCGCTATAACCATAAGTGCTTTTGGAATTGATGAAACGGTAACAAAGAATCCCGCTGCCGACAGAATGCTTATAAATATTCTCAACGAAGAATCAAGAAGAGCTAAATAGCATCACTAAGCATAACCTTGAGTCTATCCATTACTTTCTTTTCAATTCTTGAAATGTAGGATTGTGATATTCCGAGTTTATCTGCAATTTCTTTCTGTGTCTTCTCTTCTCCGTCTGCGGTAAGTCCGAATCTAAGTCTTACGATTTCGGCTTCTCTTTCGGAAAGGGAAGACACAGCTTTAAGTATAAGGCGCTTTTCCTCACGAAGCTCGATATTTGTGTTTACGTTATCGGAGTCTGCGGAAAGTATGTCTGAAAGCAGAAGTTCATTTCCGTCCCAATCTACGTTTATAGGCTCATCTATGGATATATCCGCTCGGGTATTACTGTTTTTGCGTATGTACATAAGTATCTCGTTTTCTATGCAACGCGACGCATAGGTTGCAAGCTTGATGTTCTTATCGCTGTTAAACGAGTTTATCGCTTTTATGAGTCCGATTGTGCCTATCGAAACAAGATCCTCAATTCCTATGCCGGTGTTTTCGAATTTCTTGGAAATATATACAACAAGCCTCAAATTATGCTCAATAAGCAGATTTTTGCTTTTTAAGTCATCTTTCATTTTTGCAATAGCTTCGGCTTCTTCGGAGGGTGATAGGGGAGGAGGAAGAGTTTCGGGGCCGTTTATGTAGAATATCTCGTCGTCTTTTATCCCAAGCAATCTTTTTAAAAACAGTTTTATTTTATAAAATAACAACATATTTCCGCTCCTAAAGTAAATTATTTGATATCAGTGCTTTTGAACCGTTAAATTTTAAGGAAAGTGCATCCGCAAATACTATAACCGCATCGACCATTATACCGTCACATAGAATTTTATCGGGATATATACCGAAAAGGACGTCTTTTCCAGTCAAGGTTGTGACGGGTACTGCACAGATACGTAATCCGGCTTTAGTGTGTAGTTGCGGAGTGATTTCAGTTTCATTCTCAAAAAACGTCTTAAAACATTCCTTTTTCAGAAAAACTACTTCTTTGTTCGTTATCGGTTCTTTAACAAAGCAACCACTGTCTACAAATGCGTCGAAAGTAGATGTGACTCCTTTTATTGTTACGGAAAGCTCTGCATTTCTGTTTATACACCGCCTTTTCATACGCTCTGTAATAAATTTAACAAATATTACGGCGATAATAGTGAGCCCCAAAACCTCTAAAAGAGAAATGTCAGTGTATATGTAACCTGCTTCATTAATTATGTTCCATTTTTCTCCTGCGATGGAATAGATAGCGGTAATTGCACCGCCGAGGAGAAAACAAATTCCGTAAAAAACTCCACTTATTAAGAAAATATGAATTTTTAGATTCCCAAATGCTATATAACACATAACAGCAGAAAAACAAAAATTGGTAAAAATTGCCAAAATGGGTGAGGGCCAATTAACAAGAAAATCACATAGGGAATATATTGCGCCCACAGACGATGAAAGTATCAACCTCGGAAAATTGAGTTTTAGCTTCATCAATTTTGCAACGATGTATAAGGAAATAAAATCCATAGAAAAGTTGATAAGTAATAAAACATCAGCATAAACTACAGTCAATGAATTTTCACCCCAAATATCACTTTGAATAAATGATAATACCAAACACTTGCAAAAATTGTCAAAAATGAAACTGCGGCAGATAAAATAGCAAAAATATTTTCCTATGGAATTTTAAAAAATAATGCTGACATCATTTTAAAAATTTCTATAGGAAATGAATTTTGAAAAATATAATTATTTGATTAATTTTATAATATAATTTAATGAAGACGACTACAGCATTGACTGAAATACTCGAAATTACGGGTTTTATAACTGAAACAAGTAATTTTTGCATTCACAAGTTGATCCATTTCTTTAAATCACTCCCCTTAATTTCGTTAAATTTGCATTTAACGAAATTAAGTATATTCGAAATCAGATATCCCCTATGACGTAAATTTACATAATTTTGTTGAATTTATAAAAAATTATGGTAAAATAGAGTTATAAATATTTTTAAGGAACTGACTATGGATAATATTTTAAATGA
>CALCTE010000020.1 GCA_937893885.1 uncultured Clostridia bacterium
AGTTCACGGTATGAGCCAAAGAGGCGGAAGCGTAGTTACATACGTAAAATACGGTGAGAAGGTATATTCACCAATAATCGACAAAGGTGAAGCAGACGTTATATTGGCGTTCGAGCTTCTTGAAGCATACAGAGCTCTCCCATTCCTCAAAAAAGGCGGAAAGATGCTTGTAAACCGCCAAAAGACCGATCCTATGCCCGTAATTACGGGTGCTGCAAGTTGTCCCGAAAATATTGAAGATAAACTTGCTTCTATATGCGATATTACGGCAATTAACGCACTTGAACTTGCCAAAAAAGCAGGAAACGCCAAAGCCGTAAACGTTGTTTTGATAGGGCTTCTTGCACAGAAGACAGACATTCCTTACGAACGTTGGATTGAAACGCTTAAAGTAACCGTACCCGCAAAGTTTTTGGAAATGAATCTTAAAGCCTTTGATATGGGGTACAAATTATGAAAAAATCTAATTTTTTAATTTGCATTCTTTGTGTTGCGATAATTTTACTGTTTATAGCAATAATAGCAATTCCCGCAACAAACGAGATCTTTACCTCTCTCACTACGGCTCACCCCTTTATTATGGGATTTATCAAGTTTGCTTTTCTTGCAACAGTCGGTGAAATAATAGCACTCCGTTTAAAAACAAAGACGTGGGCATTTCCGACTATGGTATGGCTTCGATTTATCATCTGGGGTATACTCGGTGCTTGGATAACATTTATGATGACGAGCTTTAAATATGCTATAAATGCACTAATCGAAAACAACGTAATTTGGTGTATTGCAGATAAAGCATCGTTTGGAGCAAAGCTCATAACGGCATTCTGTATAAGCGCTATTATGAATACGACATTCGGACCGACGTTTATGGCACTTCATAAGATTACTGATAAATGGATAGACTTAAACGTTGCAAAAGAGCCCAAAAAACTGCTCGATACAGTAAGAGCGGTCGACTGGGGACAGTTCGTTTCATTTACGATTTTAAAATGCGTTCCTTTCTTCTGGATACCCGCTCATACTTTGACCTTTATGCTTCCCTCACAATATCAAGTAATGGTAGCCGCCTTCCTTTCAATTGCTTTGGGAATTCTTTTGAGCCTTAAAAAAAGTAAATAATAAAACAAATGACAGTGGTTATTTACCACTGTCATTTGTTTTATTTATATATTTAGCTACACTGTCTCGTACTGTAAGAACCGGAGGAAAAATTATAGACTGTCTAGCAGAGTCGCCCGTATTTATAATATCTATCATACGTTTTGCCGCAACGGTTCCGAGTTTTTTAAAGTCACAGCTTACCGTTGTCAGTTCAACTTTGCCCGTAATTGTATCCGGGAGTTCGTCTGCGCACAAAATGCTTAAATCACGAGGTATCTCTTTTCCACTGTCGTAATAGGCATCAATAAGGCCTGAAGCCATTGTGGCATTATCAGAAAAAACAGCCGTTGCCGCGTCATTTGTACGTAATAACTGTTTTCCGAATAAGTAACCGCTCTTGTAATGGAGATCTCCTCTGTAGCTCGTACATTTCGTTGGATCAAGCCCTGCGTTTTTCATTGCATCGTTGTATCCGTTTTCCTTGTTTTGAACAGAGGTTGAGTTATCCGGACCACAGAGATGAGCTATATTCTTGTGTCCGTTTCTTATAAGATAATCGGTAGCAAGATAACCGCCACGATAAGTGTCCATACTTACAATGTCAACATTTATGGATTTTAAGTATCTGTTGATAAATACAATGGGGCATTTTATAGTCTGCAGTAAACGAAGAAGCGACGGCGTCTCAACCGCGTTAAGCATAACTACTCCGGCAAAGCCACTGCAAGAAGCAAAGCTTAAATACTCTTCCTCACTGTCTGTGCTGTAATCACTGTTGGCAATAAGTGTTTTAATCCCGTTTTTTTCAAATATACTGTTCATACCTGCGATATAACCCGTATATACGTTATTGGTAATATCACCGCAAATAACTAGAACTACTTTCTTGAAAGCCGAAGCAACTTTCTTTTTTGACGGCTTATATTTATATCCATATTTTGCAAGCGCTGCTTCGACAATTTCGCGTGTCTCCGGCTTTACGTATCCGTTTCCCGTTAATACGCGGGATATTGTCGAGCAAGATATACCCGTTATTTCGGAAATTCTCGTTAGTGTAATTTTCATAAAATCACCTCTGAAAAAAGTATAATATTTCTTATGAAATTTGTCAATATTCTATATTATATTTTTTAAAAAACTATTGCACATTTTACTATTATGATGTATAATATATACAAAGATAAATTTGTTTATAGCGAACTTATAAACAGATTGCACAATGAATTTTAAAGGAGTTAATATGAACGGTAATTGGATCATTACAATAGGCCGTCAGTTTTGCAGTGGCGGCGCTGAAATAGGTCAGAAGGTTGCAGAATATTTTGGTGTTCCCTACTATGATAAATCCATAATAGATCATACTGCAGAGATCTTAAAAATCGAAGCCGCTCTTGTAGAAAAGCACGATGAGCGCCCAACAAGTATTTGGGCAACGCCCGGTTATCAGTATGCTTATATGTGGTATAATTCCGATCCCACTTTAACCTTGCCTTTAAGCGTAAAAATTGCCGAAACACAGTTTCATACAATAAGAGAATACGCAAAGAACGGTCCTTGCGTTATCGTTGGACGATGTGCCGATCACGTGCTCCGTAATAATAAATCGGTTATAAGTGTTTTTATACGTGCTGACATTGACAAAAGAACGGAAAGAGCTAAAAAGCTGTACAAATTAAGTGAAAACGATGCGAAGAAACTTATAAAAAAGACTGATAGGATCAGATCAAACTATTATTCGAGTCATACCCACGACGAATGGGGCACCTCTGAAAACTACGACCTTATATTAGACAGCAGCACATTGGGGATCGACACCTGCGTTAATATCATTATTAAAACTATAGAAGAGCTTGAGGAAAAGACGAATAATCGGTGTATAATTAAAAAACATCGCTGTCCTTTTACGGAACTGCGATGTTTTTTTAATTTATTTTATCTTTCTTGCTTCGGTATAAAAGCGCTTTGTATCAGCATCACCCATAGAAAATGTTTTTCTCGGCAAAGCTCCGTCCTTTATTACGGCGGAAAATAGCTCAGACTTTTTCATTGCGGGTAAAATAAAGCTTATTGCACCTTCATTTTTAGAAAGTTCGATACATTCTTCTTCACCGTGGATATAGTCAATCTCCCCTGCGTTATCCGCCAAATATTTGTCAAGGAAATTTTGCAAGGTTGCCACGGTAAGCTTATACGGAGGATTTTCAAGTGAAAAATATTGCCTTTTACCGTTTACGTATATTTCTATATTGTGAGCACTTGTGGAGCTTGAAATTTCGTTTTTTGCTTCGGGATATTCTTTGAAGAGCTCTGTAATAAGCTTTTGGGTATCTGTTTTAAATATTGTTCTGTGTATTGCTTCGAAGACAAGACTTTCATCGTGGAGATTTACAAGCTCACATAAAGCGTATCGTGTATTTTCGCTTGGATTCATCTGATAGAAGCTCTTTGCGGTTGCAAGACTGTGGTTTCCGTCACCTACGGCGTACTGAAGTATTCCTTTTTCGAAACAGTTATATTTTTCATCAAAATAGCTTCTTTCTGCAAATTTACAAAGTTTATTTGCAATCTGTTCTGCAAGTTCACCGTCTACTTTATATCCCGTGAGATGTCCTGCGTTTTGCATAAGATCAAAGTCATAAAGCTTTTCGAGAGTATTGGTCTTTTCGCAAAGGTTTTCTATAATTTCTTTCTTTTCGTCGTCGATAAGTACCATAACGTGCGGAAGCTCCATAGGAGCATTTTCTCTTATGCGTAGTCTTGGAGGGATTCTATCGGCAATGGTTCCTTCCGTAGGACGTATTTTGCTTTGACTGTCCTTTGAAAAATCATACATTTCAAGGTCGATCATTCCGACTATACCCTTTCGAACGCTTCCGTCAGGCAGGGTTCTGAGAACAAATATGTAGCACGGCTCGGTCAATGTTAAAGTGCCTCTTTCCAAATACTCATTCATAGTCGCATTGATTTTTTTAATTCTATCGGAAGCATCGGGAGCGTTCAAATAGATTTCGGGAAGTACAAGTCTTAACGCAGAGGGTGCTTCCTTAACAATATTTTCGACTTCATTCCAATATTTTTGATTCGAGGTGTACTGATCACAAGCTATGACAGACCATTTTTTCATATCAACACTGTCATTCGGTAATATTATTTCCGTAGGTAAAAATCCGCATTTTTCAAAAATATTCATTTCACATCTCCATATTTATATTGCATATTCTGCTATAGCATCGGCAAGTCCTGTATATCTGCGCGACGTCTTGAAATTATCAACCATTCCGTAAACAACTTCTTTTTTGCCGACGATAATTAAAACGTTCTGCGCTCTTGTAATAGCGGTATAAAGAAGATTTCTTATCTGCAACCGTCTTGGGAAGTCATATAGTGGTAAAACAACTATAGGATATTCGCTTCCTTGACTTTTGTGAACGGTAATGGCGTATGCATGCTCAAGCTCGTCTATCATCGGGAAATCATATTCTGCTTTTCGATTTTCGTATTGCACATATACTTTTTCAAAACCCTTATCAATGTAGCAAATATAACCGATATCTCCGTTATACACACCAAATCCTTGAACATCGTTTTCATCAGTCCAAGGTATATTGTAATCATTGCGTGTTTGCATAACTTTATCGCCTTCTCGAAAGATTTTGCTTCCAACTTTTAATTCAACCTTTGCAGGTCCCGCGTGATTCATTGCATCTTGTAGAATAACGTTTAAAGCTTCCGTGCCGTTTTTACCTTTTCTTGACGGAATAATAACTTGTATGTCATTTGCAAAATCGGGGTATGCTTTAGGAAGACGGTACTTTATAAGCTCTGTTACCGTTTGGTTTACATCGTCAAAATTATCCCTCGGCATAAAGAAGAAATCGGAATTCTTATATGTGTCCAACCTGAATTTGAAATATATTCGTCGCCTGCTACTGTTTGATTATCC